>JACQQJ010000138.1 GCA_016207035.1 Nitrospinota bacterium
CCTTAATACTGCTTCAGTATCTTAGCCATTCTATCTTTACCTGAGAGCTTTATCTTCTGCAATCTCTTTTTTTCTACCTCATCGTCAGAGGATAAGAATTTTGATTTGTTTAATTCTGACAGCCTTTTTTCTAATTCAAGATGCTCCAGGTATAATGTCCTGAATTCTTCATTTTCTTTTTTCACCTTCTCAATTAATTGTTCATTAAACTCTTCTAATATCATACCCATTACCTCCCCTCAGTTTAGATTTAAAATTGTGAGGTTAGAGAAAAAAGCGGAAATCCATTTCCCCCCTCCAATACCCAATACTTAAAAATCAATACTCACTTTCTGTCTTTCCTCCCATTTAATCTCAGCCTCTGAACGACGGATATATTTTGGCTTTAAAGAGGCTGTGTCAGGGACATCCCCCCTTTCCAATTTTTTTGCCCCCATGAAGGCAATACTGGCGGCTAGAGAATTTTTTGGTATATCGCTATAAAAATATGCAAGCCCTTTTAACCTCTTTTTTATCAAATCACCATATGACTTGACTCCATCACCAAAAAAGATTGTAGGTTCATTGATCTCCTGACATAGCCTTTCAGGATTAATAGCCATATCTTCTGTTATCTTTTTTATTTTCCCGTCTATTTTTTTATAGAGAGATGCAAATACCTCCCCCTTTTTTGCATCAATAAGGGTGCAGACCTGCAGTGAATTAAGCGAATCTGTCAATGTGTCACCTTTCACAGATATACATTCAACCATAGCATCGAGTGTCCCAACAGGTATAACCGGTCGTCCTGTAGCAAGAGAAAACCCCTTGCAGGTAGAGACTCCAATCCTTAATCCAGTAAATGAGCCAGGGCCTATAGCGATAGCATAACCATCAATATCCTTAAAGTTAACTTCACACTTCTTTAAAAGGTCGTCTATTATACTGATCAGTCTTTTAGAATAGGAATTAATGAATGGTATGGAAAATTCGGAGAGCAATCTTTCATTTTCAACAATAGCAATGCTTCCATGATATGTTGATGTATCTATACCCAAAACTATCATTAAGCAGTGGTCAGTGAACATTGATGAGTGAATAGTAAAATTGAACATCTCTTACTGACTTACTGTTCACTGTTTACTGTCCACTGTTAAATGGTGCCGAGGGGCGGAATCGAACCGCCCACGCAAGGATTTTCAGTCCTTCGCTCTACCGACTGAGCTACCTCGGCAAACCCTAAAAGTTCATTATAATAGTACGGCTTACAAAAATCAATTGCTTCGTATAAAAGATCTCTGGAGGGATTCCAATCTACCCTGAAACTCCTCAGTAACAGCCTTTGCCTCATAACTATTAGCAATTACATGGGGGGTTATTAACATGATAAGTTCAGTCTTCCTCTTTACATCCCTTTGAGAACCAAATAACCACCCAAGGCCAGGAATCTTGTATAACCATGGGATGCCTTGGCGTGCATTATCATTTCTATCTTCTATAAGCCCTCCCAGTATAAGGCTCTGTTTATCACTTACGATTACCGATGTCTGAAGATTCCTTGTAAAAAATGGCGGAGATTTATATTTTAAAATATCGGCCTCATTTACCTGGCTTACCTCCTGAAGGATGTCGAGGTTAACAAATCTCTCCTCATTTATCTTTGGAGTGACCGTTAATTTTGTGCCTACACTCTTATACTGAAATGAGCTGGTTGTAACAGGTGTCGTCCCTGTCTGAAGGAATGTTGTTGTCTCTATGGGGATTTCATTGGCAATACTTATAGTCGCTGGCTTATTCTCCGATGTTAAAATCATAGGTGTCAGGATAACATTAAATTTTGAATCAGAGGCAAAGGCCTGAAAAAGACCTATAAGCCTATCTGTATCCTGAACAAAGGCACTAAAACCCGGGGTGCTCAATTGCCCGACATTCTTTCCAATATTTGCTGCTAAAGATGAACCGGTATCAACACCAAATCCTACAGAACCTGTCTTAATCGCCCATTCCAGACCAAACTGGGTCTTTTCATCCAGGGTAAGCTCAGCAACCATTATCTCAATCATTACCTGTGTTGCAACCTTATCCAGTCTCTTTATGGTCTCCAAAATTACAGGATAGTTTTGAGGGCTTGTCCGTATAATAAGGGAATTGGTCTCCTTATCTGGAATTATCGTAACATCACCCTCTACATCTCCAGCCCCCAATATCTCCACTGATGTAACTGATTCCTTTATAGTATCAACAGGTTTTGGGGGTTCGGGGGGGATTTTTATCTGGGGGAGTTCACCATACTTTGGAGGAACTACCTCAGATTTAGGAGTAGATGGATCCCCACTTATCGTGGTTTTTTTCCTGACGCCATAAAGCGAGGTTATAATGCCTGCAATATTACCGGCATCCCCATTCTGCACATAATAGACATATGTCCCCATACTTCCCTGAATAACAGGCTTATCCAGTTTTTCAATCCACCTTTTAGCAGTTTGAACCATTTCAGATGAGATACTCACCATGAGTACAGAATTTATCCGCTGCAAAGGAATAAACCTTAAGAACTGCTCCTTTTCCTTTATACCCAGGGAGAGAAAGATCTCTGTCAATTCCCTGTTTATATCAGATGCCCTGGCATATTGAATCGGAAAAAGTTTAACATGCATCCTCTCCAGATTACTTACATCTAATGCATCCGCTATATCAAGAAGCCTCTTCACATTTGATGCTGTATCTACTAATCCCAGTGTATGAGAGCCAGGGATATCAAAGAGACTTCCATTTTTTGTAAGGAGTGGCGTGAGAACCCCTTTTATAGATTCTACGGGTAAATACTTAAGAGGGATAAGCTGAATTATCACCCTATCAGAGGGAGGGATGGGACCACTGCCTCTGCCAACATAAACCTCTATCGGTTTTTTCTTTGCCTCTGCCATTGGCAAAAATCTGTAATATTCTCCAATCTTAATGACAGATAAGTTATTTACCTCTAAAATCTGCTCAAGGACAGAAAATAACTCGTTAACAGGTATCTTTCCTGATGTATGTATCGTGACCTTACCAGCAACCCCGGGCTCTATAATATAATTGAGTCCTAAAAGTTCACCTATAGTGGCTATAATATCATTTATTTCAGTATTTTCGAAATTGAGAATAACTCCCCTTGACTCAATCTCTTTTGGTGTGGATACAAACCCCTGCTTCCCACCTGTTATTTTTTTATTTGAAAGGTATAATGTATCTATCTCTGATTTTGATAAGGCTTCTGATTCATCGCCTTTTAAAATCTGAACACTCTCAGCCCATATATATCCCTCTTTACCGTTTTTATCTTTCACCTTATACCAGGGTCTATCGAGATATAAAGTATCAGTCGCTTCAATTAATTCAAAACTCTCCCCCTTTTTTAATGCCTTTTTTATGGGAAATTCCAATCCTGGACCTTCCCTCAAATTTGCCTCATCAACATCTATCATCAAATATGCCTTCCTGGGGTCTCTATCAGCAGGGGTAACACCACCCTTTTGGATTATCTCCTTCCTGGAATCAGGGCTTTCTCCGGGGTGTTTATCCTTCTCCTTTTTTACATCCTTCTGAAGATTGGTAATTGCCCCGGAAATATGAACCAACACCTCATTTTCAGTTTTTTGATTCTGTATCGGCTGTTGAGAGGCAGGAGATTGATTTTCTAAATTCTTGTCTGAATCATTTATAGAAGGGTGTTTTGTTGTTTTATCCCCTTTCATCCATCCTGAACACGATACATGAAAAACCAACAGTAAAGGAATTAAAATTATTATTTTGAAATTTGACAATCAATTCACCTCGTTTATAAACTGAGAATAGACACTAAAAACATCTGTTCTTTTTATTTTCCTGAATCCGTCCTTAATATATATCCGGCTGTCTCTATCCTTGCCTCAATTACCTCCGGCTCATGCTGAATATTATTCTTTATAACCCTCATCCTTAATTTTGGAACTGTTAAAAATTTTGCAGAGTTTTCTATCCTGTAGATAAAATCCCTTAGCTTTCTCGCCTCCGTCTTCAGGCTAATCTCTAAGGGAATCTGATAGAAAATATCAATCTTTCTCAGGTCCAGCACCTTTACGCTATCTATAGTCAGCCCCAGTTCTCCACCTGCACCCTGGAGGATATTTTGTAAATCTGCTGCTGCAAGAGATGGTTTATCTCCCGAAAGGAGATATGATGCCATTTGCTGACCCTTACCCTCCAGTTCTTTAACCCTTGCGTCTATTATTTTTTTATTCTTAAATATCTCCTTGTATCTATGAATAAAATCTCTCTTCCTCTCTATATCAGTCGTAATCTTTTCCCTGCTGGTATGAACAGGTTTAATAACAAAGGTATAAATACCCATTGAAAAGACAGCTGCTATCCCAATACCTAAGACCATCATTTCCCTTTTTGAAATATTCATAACGAATATAGAATTGAGGAGTAAAAATCCAGAATCTCAGAATAAAAACTTCTAACTTTTAACTTCTAACTTTTGGCTCCTGGCTTCTATCTCTATTCCTGTCTTTATCTTAAACCTCTCCCTCCCGCCATCTTTTGTAATAGTTCCGTCAAATCTGACATTGGTAAAAACAGGTGAATTTTCCATTACCTGAATGAGGTTAGAAGCGGCATTTGCAAATCCACTAATCTCAATCCCTTCGTCAGTTATATAAATTTCCGAAAGCCAGATATCCGGTTTAAGTATATCAGTCAACTCCCTGATTATTTCTAATCGGCTCAACCTGCCCTCTTTTAACTTATTAAAGGCCCTTATATGATTTTCCAGTTCTATTGATTTGATATTCATTTTCTCAACAATGGATGCCTTTGATTTAACCTCCGTCAGCTCCCTTTCTAATTGAGAAAGAATCAGCCTGTCCCTTATAATCCAGCTAAAGACAGAGGCAGGGGCTAATATTATAATAAGGAAAAGCATTATCAATGTTATAAAAACACTATGATCTTTCCTCTTTGACCTCCTGTGCACAGGGAGAAGATTCATATTTAATTTCCCTTTTGTCATACCCCTCAGCCCCAGACCAATAGCAGTACTGAATTCAGTTAATAGAGATGGTTTTTCCACAAATACATTTTTGTCTCTATTCAGCATGCCCTTCTTTCCATTGACAGGTGACATATCTGCCCTGCAGACAAGAATCTCAGATTTTATCTTTGTCCTATCTTCAATATATAAACAAAGTTCTTTTATTTCACCCAGTTTTCCCGTGAGGAGTATCTTTTCTATAGGTATATCCCCTTCCAGCCGCTTCAGACTTGAAATAGCAGTATGTAACTCGGATACTATTATATCCCCCAATTTTCCAATATTTTCCTGGTTAGAAATAATATGACCCCCGTAAATTTTTATCTGGTTATCTAATCGCATCCCCCTTGAAAAACTCACCACGCCATCTCTTACTATATCTATCTCCATCTCCCTCCCTTCCACATTTAATAAAACAACCACCCCTTTATCTGATGTGGTATTGAAAGAGAGGAGGTTACATAAAGCTAATGCTGATATATCAGCTATCGTTGGCTCAATATGAATCCTCTTTAACAAACTTACATAATAGTCAATAAACTCCCTCTTCACTGCACCTATGAGAACCTTAAAGATATTTTTTTCTAATCTTCCAACTACCTGAAAATCATAATATACATCATCAACCTTCATAGGCAGATGTCTCTCAATTTCAAACTCCAATATCTTTTTTATCAGCCTTTCATCAGGAGACGGTATGGGTATATATTTTAATATGATAGAACTACGCGGGACCCCTATTATCAGCTCATCCCAGTCTGTATCCCTCTCATGCAAAAATTTTCCTACCTCCCTTAAGAATATTTCTTCACCCTCTTTTGTTGGTGAATGGAGGGAGGCGATTGGATTTGTAAAAGAATGAGTCCTGACAACCTTTATTCCATTTAATCCCTTACTGAGATACACCATGCCGATCAGATCAGGATTTATATTCATTGCGACAGACTTGGCAAAGTATAGTCTGTCAATAACCCTCCCCTTTTCCTCAATAAACTTTATACCTTCGTTCAGGTGATTTAAGAGGTTAATTCTATCCCTGTACCCTTTTATCTTACCTTTTAAGTCAGAAAGGCTATTCATCGAAGTCATAAAAAAGAATTGTTTTTTTAGTTATCCTATCATAATAACAATTATCCAGCAAACTCAGTTTTTTTATATGGAATGTAATTATCATTCCAATACTTAATTGTTAACTTTGCATCTTTACCAGAGCCATCTTTATAACAGATTACCTTAACTTTCCTTTTATTAACGCCCACTTTTTTCTCTGGCTGTTCAGATGTCCCCCCTGTAACTGTATCTTCAGAAGATTTTTCTGTTCCTATTATGCCTGTCGAAATAACCGTAAAATTATGGGATTTCTGACCCTCATCATACATACCATTATTTTCCTGCCTCTTTGAAATTATATTTTTAGCCTCTTCATCACCTTTAATTACCTTTAATAATAGCTCAGGGGCAGTATTGAGATTTATCTGACCCGACCCAATAACAGTCAGGTGCTGATATATACCTGTATACTTATCCCTGACTCCAATCCCTTCCCCCTGGGAATCTGTTTCACCGGTCTCCGTCAGATTCGTTTTACCAGCTTCAATATTCCCGTAAAGTATTTCAGGGGTCATACCTTTTACCATGAGGAGTTCCTCCACGGTATCAAAATTTGCATTTTTGCAGTGATAGGGAACAGGAAGACCCATATAGTAATCCTCCTCAGCCCCATTCAATCTATGGAGGCTGTCATCATCCCGCCAATCCTCTATGGAATCAGCGATAGTATCCAGTATCTCGCCTGCCTCTACACCAGAAAGGGTGAGGAGTTTTATAATAGTATCTCTGGATGCTGCATTAATATTTATCTTACTGTCTTCATCCATTATAGAATAATGTATACCCCCGCTCCCCAGTTTAATCCCATTCCTCAGGGGCTTATTTTTGAGAGGACTCTCTTTATAATTAATCCCTTTTTTGACGAAGACAACATCACCCTCATCAGATACCATATAATCTGAATCCTTTAAGATTTCTGCAAATGCCAGATTGAGTCCAGCCTCGGACAGCGAAAGTGCCTCTGCCTCCTCTTTAAAATTTTTTGTAATATTTATCTCTACCCTCATAGAATGGGCAAATTCAGAGACTATCACCGTAAGAAATACCATTACCCATAACACCATAAGTAAAGCAACACCCCTCTGGGAAGTGAAAAGTGAAAAGTGAAAAGTGAAAATTTTGAAATCCCTTGACTTTTGACTTTTGACTTCTGACTTCTGACTTCTGACTTCTGTCTTCTGTCTTCTGTCTTTCATACTGCCTTTATTTCCCTTCCATTATGTATCGGAACAATCAATGGCGGGAAAGAGATTACCTTTTCACTGTTTATAGTCCCATCAGGGTTAGCCTCATACATACTGATTTTTATCTCTATTGCCCTTAACACAGGTTTGCCCCTCTTTTTCTTATCTCTGTCTTCATCCCTCATGAGCTTTGACTCTTCCTCCTCCCTCATCTCATCCTCACCAGAGAAAGATTCAACCCACTCCCCTGTCTCCTCTTCTCCTTCATTTTCAATTAAACCTGTTTCGCTGCCTGCCTTACTTCCTTCCCTTACCAGATAATAGCGAAACTTTAGTTCAGCAATCTGATCAGATACAGGTATCATGAAATCCCCCTTTTCTCCTTCTATACCAGGGGATAGAGTAGGGGTAGAGGTCTGATTAAAGGTGCTGTGGGGGTAAACAATATTTTCCTTATAGAATAACCTGTCTCTATCGGTCTCAGGGTCTTTATCAATATAATAAAATACCTCCCTCAATCCCTTACCCTGAATGTCAGGGTTAATCCCCTCTGCAATTGTCGTAAATCTGAGTCTGTCATTCTCCCCCCAGAATGCCAGAATCTTAACCTTATTCGTTTCAGATAGATTCGCTCCGCTCACTGCAGGTTTATCTGCAGCAGGAAAATCTTTTTCATATCTATAGGGATACATTGATTTAATCTCCTGCGACATCCTTTCAAGGATTACCCTTCCCATCTGATAGACTTCCACCCTTTCTTCGCCTGTCTCCCATGCCCTGATACTGAGTCTCATACCACTCAGAATAATTGCCATAATCATACTTACCATAGTAATCGCTATAATCAGTTCAATAAGGGTAAAACCCCTCTGGGAATTGACGATTGACGATTGCCCTGAATCAAGTTCAGGGTTGACGATTTTAAAATTCTTTATTTTTGCATTTTGCATTTTGCACTTTTCATTTCTTTTCTTCATCTGGAGGCTTCTCCATAAATGTTCTTATGGAAGTGAGTTTTACATCCTTTTCAGCAAGACCAGATTTCCAAAAAACCCTGAGATTGATTTGGTAGACCTTAACAGGTGATTCTGTCCCCTCTTGTGCCTCCTCCACCTTCTCATCCGTATCTCCTTCAATTTGATACGGAAAAACCTCTGCCTCCCATTTATAATTTTCCTCATCAGGGAAATCCCCCATCTCCTTTCCAGTCTTCAGCACATCCCTCATAGACAACTCTCCCATTTTTTTATTTGCAAGAATTACGGCATCGGAATAATTACTGGAGATTTCAACTGACCTTAATCCCCCTGCGAAAAGCTCAAAGACCAGTGTTAACCCAAGTCCCAGTATAACCACAGCAACCATTACCTCAAGGAGTGTAAAACCACCTTCAAGATTTTTAGATATATTTTTGATTTTTACTATTTTTCTGTAAACCACAAGCTTATCTACCCGTTTTTTTACCATAACCTATTCTCAAAAAACTCAGCCATTGACTCCCCTTTACCCCGTTACCCGCAGAATGCCCCACCCTTCTGAGCCTGAGCCAAAACCCTGTAAAATGCCCATTTTGTCATTCTGAAGGAAGTGAAGAATCTAATAAATTAAAAATATTACAAGTTCGAGCTTCTTCCGCTAAAGCTTGAGGATGATCTTTTGGTAGGTGGGTAAGAGGGGGGAATTACCCTTCCCCATGTAATATAAAAACAGCCCAGTAAAATGGATTCGGATACCTTGCCTTTATCTCATTTCTCGAAAGCCTGATTGCCTCGCCTCTGCTCTTACCTGCCTTAAGATGGCTGTAAAATCCCTTCATATATTCTACTGCTGGCTCAGATGCCACCTCCCAGAGGCTTACTATCACACTCTCTGCACCTGCGTGCTGGAATGCCCTCGCAAAGTTTGCAACACCTTCACCCTCAACCTCTTTGCCAACACCTGTTACACATGCCGATAATACCACAATATCGGCATTAAGCCTTAATCCCAAAACCTCGCTCAATGTTAAAAATCCGTCGTCTTTACTCTCATTTTCTACCTGACCAAGCAGTATAAATGGCTCATTCACCCCCTGAATCATCCCCGGCAGAGAGGCATGGGTGGCAAAGTGGATATACCTATATTTATCAAGCCCTGCCTTTCTCATCTCTGTCTCATTTGCCTCCATTGAAAGCAAGACATCAGGGGGTTTATCGGTTACCCCCATTGTCACTGCAATCTCCTTTACCTCAACCTCTGTCTCTGGCAAGGGTGAAAACTCTATCTCTCTACCTGTTGTATCCGATTCTGTAGTCTTCCCCCATTTTGCCTTTATTGCAATCCCCCTGAATGAATATTTATCCAGACCCGCAACCACTGTTTCCTTTTCCCCTCCTTTATAACCACCCCCCTCTCCTCCTTTGTAAGGAGGGGAAATAGGGGAGGTAGAGTTTTCTTTTCCTCTCTCCTTCCATGCAAGATACCGCGGGTCTTCTTTAGTATAAATGGGATTGCCGAGTGCAAAAAGAGGTCTTTCTGTTTTTCTCTCCTTCAAATTTCTCTGAAGTGCAAGGACTGTTGCTGATTGATAGTAGCTTATTTCGTATCTATCGCCAACATAGAGACTGTCCTTATAATCTTTGCCTTCCTTTACCTGTCCCTGAATGTTTCTATCAGGGATTACAAGTGCTTCAAACGGAAGCAAGCCTAAAATCCCATCAGGGACAATGATGATTTTTTTATTTCGTCTGTCTTCTGACTTCTGACTTCTGTCTTCTGAATCTATCTCCCTCACCGCCTCCGCAAGCAAAATCTCATAAAGCTCCCTTGCCTCTTTTACTGAAAACCTCTCATACTCCTTCGTATTCATAGGCTCCATGAATGCCTTTACCTTTTCCTCAATCTCCTCTCTTGAAAGGGGTATCTTTATAAGCTTCTTTACCCCGCCCTTTCGGACAACAAAGACATAACCAGCATCATCACCAATGGCATACTCAAGCAGGACTTCATCTTCTTTAAGCGGCAGCTCCTCTGCTGGAATGGGTTTGGGATAATTTAAGGCAGCATATCTTGGATATTCCTTTCTTAATTTTGAGATAAGGGAATCAAGCCCTCTTTTAAGTTCCTCTTTTCTCTCAATTAATTCCTTAAGTGCAGACTCACCTTTTTTAAATGTATCTTCCCAACGGTTCTCTATCGCTGATAACTGATTTAAGAGGTCTTCCTCTTCTTTCTTTAACTCCGAAGGAATTTCTGCAGTAGTATGTACCTTTGCAGACTCTGCCATTGCCTCAAGGAGTGTCCTCCCCTTTGTAGATTCCGCAAAATAGAATGCAGCAGATGATAGGTCTTTACCATAAGAGCTAAAATCCCCCTTATTAAACCTGTCCCCGAAGGTATTAATCAGGGAGGGGGTTAGGGGGTTGTCCTTTGTGCCGTCAGGAGTTTCCTCCTGACGGCCAATCGCTCTCTCTGCAAGCGTAGAAAAAAGCCCCCTGTATGCCCTGATTCTCCCACCTGCACCACCAGCACCTAAGAACCCTCCCTTTTCTCCTTTAATCTTCTGCCTCATCTCCTCAGAGATAGATACTGCCTTAAAAAACTCTACTGATGCCTCTTTAAATAGTCCTATTCCCTTTAACGCAAGACCATACTGGGTGTGATACTGAATGCGGTATGTATCATCGATATTCCATTGAGGTATCATCTCTTTAAGTAGCTTCAATGCCTCGTCATACCTTTCTGTAGCAATATAAAGTTCTACAAAACCGGGATTACCAAATAACTTAACACCTGTTGTTTTTTCATTTTCTTTTTCTGCTTCAATAAACTTTTCTTCTGCCTCTTTATATCTCCTTTGAGAAAGGTAAACATCGCCAATGTTGTTGAGGCTTGTATGTATAGACTTATGGGATAAATTATATTCTCTCTTTATTTTTAGTGACTCATTAAAATATTCAAGTGACTTATCATATCTTCCAATGGAGAAATAAATCGTACCCATATTATTCAGGTCTATCGCTATATGTTTAGGAATGCTAAGTTTTCTATCTATTTTTAAAGACTCCTTATAATAGTTTATTGCCTTATCATACTGACCAAGGGAAGAATAAACTCCAGCAATGGCACCAATAGTTGTAGCTATAGATTTATGGTCGTTTAATTCTTTAGCTATCTTTAAAGCCTCTTCATAATATTTAAGGGCTTTATCATATTTATCAAGAGATGAGTAAACTAAACCAATCTCATGTAAGGTTGTACTTATATTCTTTGGTATATTAAGTTTTCTATCTATTTTTAATGCCTCTTCATAATAAATAAGTGCAATATCATATTGTTGGTCCAGACGGTAAATGTTACCAATATAATGAAGAGTGGGAGCAGTTCCCTCATCATATCCTATAGATTTGTAGATATTTAATGCTTTTTCAAAATATTCAAGTGCCTCATTATATCTTTCATTTTTATACTCGTTATCTCCTTTATTATAAAGACTTAGCGCTTCCCTTGATTGCATAGATGCACATCCCCCAAACCCAATCACAAAAAGGACAATGAGAAGATTAATAATAACTTTTGTTTTCATGGCACACCTCCGTACTACACATATACATATTATGTTGATTCTTTTGCAGTTTCTTTGCGGTCTAACGAGTCTGTAGGAAAACCCCGACCTTTGGCATGCGTAACCGATTGCCAATAGAGGGCAGCGGAGTTGGTAATCCGTGTTGACGCAATGGTTAAATTGCCTGCTGCAATGCTCCCGCCGTGAAGGCGTGTACTTTGCCATCCTCTGAATATTCCATGTCCACCACCCATATCTCTTCACGGTCGACGAAACGCATGAGATGCAATCTGAGAAGGCGATCTATTCTCTGAACCCATTCGGCCACGCTTCGCTTGAAGTCTATATGCCTCTCTTTCTTCGTGAAAGGATTCCACGTATGCAGGACTTCGCTGCATAGGTCATAGAGAGTTACAAAGTCATCCTGAGTTAGGTAACCATCTTCGACATGCTCGAAGTGCTTATCTCCAGACTCCTTCACGTGATCCAGTCTGATCGGCTGTGGATAGAAGCCAGGATGAAGGCGTTTAAGGTTATTCAGCATATCTTTCGCCTTCCAGTGGTTAGCAAAACCCGCGTGGGCTTCTGCATAGAGATTCTTGTTCGCTGTCATCGAAGCGAATGCCACAAGCTCAAGGGACTTCCTGATCTGTACAGAAACGAATTCGTAATCGAAAAGTTCGCTCCCTGTCGAAAGCTGTCCCCCCGCCACGGTCTTTACAACAGATAAGCGGCTCTTCACATCCTCCATACAGATACAGTAAATTCCTGTGAGATTCTCCATCATGTCCACCGAGACCTCCATCAATTTTCCGGCAACCCAACAACTCATTATCCAGCTTCTGTTTTTCTATCCGAACCGTCCCTGCAAATCAAGGCAAATGCACTCTAAGGATTAATCCTTTTTTTCATCATTAAATCCATTCTTCAGCTTCCTGAATTACACTTTGATACAGCTCTTCACTCATGAAAAACCTTTCTTGTCTTAGCTTATCAATAAGTGGCTTAACTTCTTTGATAGCACCCTTTTCTTTTGCCCAAATAAGAAGAATTAATAAACCAGTAACCCTCAATCCTTCTGATATTGCCACTTTTCTGGCTTTGTCATCATCAAGAATTATCAAACCAGCCTTAATCTCTTTAGCAAGTGCTATTGCTTCACTTTCTCCGTAGTGAAGGATAGTGTTCAATCTCACAACCAATTCTCTGTCAGATACTTCCTTTTTCTCTATCCATTTAGCTTTTCTTATCTCAGCAGAACCCGATTTGCCAGCACCTTTAATAACCACTTCTTCATAAACAGATGGTGGAATTATTAAATTTTTTACTATTTTCTTAAGAATATTGAGATGACCGATTTTAGCCAAGGCTATCAGAGTGCTTGAATCACAAACAGTATTCAATTTGTCGCCCTCTCAGAGTCTTTTTATTTCTTTTAGTCTGTCAAGGTCTCTTTGCATATCTTCTTTACTATAATCAAACCAAGGTATTCGATACTTTGCTAATAAATCGGGTAAATCCCAGAGGCTTATGCCTACTAGCTCTGCGGCTTTACCTTTAGACACTTTACCCCTTCTTACAAGGTCTAAGACAAGGGCTTCTTTTGCCTCTTTTACTGCTTCTTCTTCTGATCCTAATAAATTTATTATTTCATCAGGAATCTCTATCGCTATTGTTTTCATTTTCCTATCCTCAATTATTTAATGTATTCTGATACACCCTCATATTATACAACTCCTGCCCCTCGTTATAAAGGCTAACCGCCTCATCTGCTGATATTAAAATCCTCTATAGCCTTTTTGGCTACTTTATCAAGCCTGCCAGATCTTGCGTCTTCCTCAAACTGCTTATCCCACACTTGCGCATCAAACTCCTCAAACCATGCACGGAACTCAGCAAGTTCTTTTAGAGGAAGACTGGAAACCTCCCTTTCAATATCTTGAACTGTTGTCATATTTTTACCTCCTTTTTAAGTCCTTTTTTGAGATCTAACAACTTATTGTTATACGGTTTCTGTTTTTCTATCCGAACCGTGCCTGAAAATCAAGGCAAAGACAATAAAATGTTGACAAAAATTATACAACTGCATATATCATTTCCGACTGACATTACTTTTAGTGTGATAGACAGAAAGCTTGTCCCTGAAGGTTTTAATCAGGGAGAGGATAAGTCCGAATGTTCAATATCCAGCCGAATTATAGCAGAAACTTTCAGTAAATTCTCGATAAGTTGATACAAACCACTTATCACTGCTATTTAAGTCGTAATTCATAAAAATTCTATATGATTTAACATATCTTCCAACTCTGCAATCTCCCAGAGCAGTTTTAATTTTCTAATCAAATCTCCTATTCCATACTTTTGTTGATGGATATATACAATACCTTTATGTTTAAAATTCATTGCCATTGATAAAAAAGTCAGCATCATGAGTAATGATAACAAGATTATTCTTTATTGCATAGGTAAGTTGTTCTTCATCAGAAAGTCCAAGATTACCTACATTTTTTGCAGATATAGCTTCTACATCTCGTCTGATTAACCCATTGGCAACTGCAATATTAACACTTTCATTTAGGTAAAATTTTAGCTTAGCCATGAGTCTTTTTTAAAATCGAAGGGGTTCTTTGTGCAATCCTTTTTATAAACTCTTTTTCCTTCCTGATTTTTTCATCCATAGAAGTCTTATTCTCATAATAATATGAAAGTGCATCGTGAACTACCTCAAGAGTCAAATGTGGATGTGCGTCTACAATCTGGTCTGGACTAAGACCAAGTCTATCGTATTCTATTGCTATATCTATCACCCTTACTCTTGTCTCTGAGATAACAGGGCTGCCTTTTGACACTTTTGGATTTATGGAAACATATGGATGTTTCAATTGTCTAACAGTTGTTAGTCTCATATCCTCACCTCCTTTGTATTATTATATTTTACTCATGCTTAACTCGGTGTCTACTTTTTTGGGGGAAGGTCAGTTTACTTCACTATTAGGAAGCCTGCTTTCCCAATAACCTACATAACCTTAACTCTTCCAGTAAATATATCCGCATCAACATTGAATATCCTATCTCCATTCTTTAGTTTGAGGATTATCACCCCCCCGCTGGAATTTCCCTGTGGATAGAATTTTACACTGACAATACCCTCCTTTACTACATCATCACTATCCCTTTTACTTTTAAAACCCTCAATTTCTATCTCATGGTCAATATTTTTTACAAGATTAATTCCCCTCACCTTCTCCTCTTCTTCAGCGTGAGATGTAATCCCCCCTGATCCCCCCTTTAGTAAAGGGGGGTGTGGGGGGATTTCTGAAAGCCAGTATTTTTTTGTATCTATATCTAAAAAAAAGTGGTGGGGGGTCTTTGTTGATATTGCCTGATTCCTTGCAAGTCTAAGGGATGCAGCAATTTCCTTCACAGTTGTTTTCATCTTAAGATTCACAAGGGAGTTAGTCATAAGTGGAGGGACAAGGGCTGCTATTATACCGATAATAGCCATTACAACGATGAGCTCTATGAGGGAAAAACCACGGGGTATAGAATACAGAATCCAGAATTCAGAATTCAGAATAGAGGATTGCTGCCTTTTAATTCTGACTCCTGACTCCTGTATTCTGACTTCTGTATTCTGTTTCATTCCAAATTCTTCCAGCTTACAATATCTGAATTATTTCCATCTCCACCTGGTGTCCCATCTGCACCGTATGAAACAATATCATAATCCCTTTCATCCTCTCCTGGTGACCTGTACACATACTCATGCCCCCACGGGTCTTTTGGAAGGTCCTTTTTAAGATACGGTTTCAGGGCATTAAGACTCTCCTCTGTGGTAGGATAGCGGTGTTTCTCCAATCGGTAGAGATCAAGTGCCTCTCCAAACATGGCTATCTGTGCTGCTGCATCCTTCTGCCTTGCCTTATCTACATGACCGAATAATTTAGGTCCAACAAGGGCTGCCAGCAGACCAAGTATTACCATGACTACCAGAAGTTCAATAAGTGTAAAACCCCTCTCGGACTTCAATGCCAATTTTAACAATCTCTCAATCATAAAAGCCTCCAAATCAGTTTAGAGTTACGAGTTTTGAATATTGAGGAAAATCAAGTTTTCCCTCTAAACTCTATACTCAACACTCAACACTGTCTTTTCACATAGGTATATCATTTATACTGAATATAGCCATAAGCATGGAGATAACAATAAATCCGACTATTAGCCCCATGAATAATATCATCATAGGCTCTAAAAGAGAAATAAGGCTTTTTACAGAGCTCTGCACCTCATTATCAAAGGTATCTGCCACCTTTATGAGCATATCCTCTAATTTACCTGTCTCTTCACCTACCTTAATCATATGTATTGCCATTGGAGGGAAGACCCCGCTCTCCATGAGGGGGTCAGATATACCACCACCCTCTTTAATCCTCTTATGTATTCCCTCCATTGCATTTGACACAACTACATTGGTAAGTGTATCCTTTGTTATAAAGAGCGATTGCAGTATCGGGACCCCACTCCTGATAAGGGTTCCAAGTGTTCTGGCAAATCTTGATACCTCTACCTTTCTCTGAAGTGTGCCTATGAGTGGCATCTTTAATTTCAGGGAATCCCATTTAAATTTACCTGTCTCAGTGTTCAAATAACCCCTTATGAAAATTCCAATAAACATAAACCCGAGTATTATCAGCCACCAATAGTTTGTCATAAAGGAGCTTATAGTAAGGAGTATCTGTGTTGAAAGTGGCATTGTCTGCCCTATATCAGAGAATATCTTTGCAAATTTTGGGATGACAAAGGTCAGGAGGATTGCTACTGCACCCCCGCCGATAAGGGTAAGTAAAGTTGGGTATATTAAAGCTGAGCGGATGCTGTCTCGTAATTGCTCTGAACTTTCCAAGAAGCTGGCAAGTCGCAAAAGAATTGCCTCTAAGACACCACCCTCTTCCCCTGCCTTAACCATACTTACATACAATTTTGAAAAAACCCCTGGATGTTTTGAAAGGGCATCTGCAAAGGTGCTTCCACTATGGACATTTTTCTGTATATTGTCAAGTATTGACTTAAATCTCTTTTTCTCTGTAAGTTCAACAAGGATTGATAGACTCTTATCCAGAGGTAATCCGGAATTACAGAGTGTTGCAAGCTGCTGGGTAAAGAGCATTAAATCCTTTCTGCTTGCCCCTGTAAAAAGCTGAAAGCTGAAAGCTGAAAGCTGGAAGCCTTTTGATTCCCCTTCCTTCTCTACCTTTATGGGAAGGAGTTGAAGCCCATGGAGCCTGTTGATGACTAACCCCTCATCCTTTGCCTCAATAGTCCCCTCAACCAATTTCCCTGTCCTGTCTGTAGCCTGATAAATAAATACCGACATTATTTTTTAACTCCTAACCCGAATAAATCGGAAACGGAATAAATCACCACGAAGAACACGAAGGACACGAAGAAAAAAATAGCTGTAAAATCTTTTGAACACGAATTTCACGAATCTACAACTGGCACGAATAAAAAACAAATTAAAACAGAATTATTTTCTATGATTTACTTGGGTAATTCGCTCTAATCGTATTATTCGTGTTCAAGTCTTTGTTCTCTTATTCTTCGTGAAC
>JACQQJ010000140.1 GCA_016207035.1 Nitrospinota bacterium
AATGGTCGGGGCGAGAGGATTTGAACCTCCGACCCCCTGCGCCCAAGGCAGGTGCGCTAGCCAGGCTGCGCTACGCCCCGAATTAATAAATATTATTTTTTATAATAGATTTAACATAACCACCAGATTTTTGCAATAAAGAACAGCGGGGTAAAAAAAACAGCAGAGGACACGGTGTAACTGTTTCCTCTGCTGTTTTAATTCCTTTAAATATCAAAATAGAGGGCAAATTCATATGGATGGGGTCTTAGCCTCATCTGATTCACCTCTTTATCCCTTTTATATTCAAGCCACATATCAATGGCATCCTGGGTAAAGACATCACCTTTTAGCAGAAAGTCCGGATCCTTTTCTAATGCCTCAAGGGAATCTTCCAGTGAACCAGGAAGGGATGGGACATTTTTCAACTCTTCAGGTCCAAGTGCATATATATCCTTATCCAGAGGCTCACCTGGGTCAATCTTATTCTGTATACCATCAAGACCTGCCATGAGCATTGCTGCAAATGCAAGATAACCATTACAGGATGGATCAGGGAATCTGACCTCAACCCTCTTCGCCTTCGGGCTTGGTGAATACATCGGCACCCTGACACTTGCACTCCTGTTTCTGCTTGAATATGCGAGATTGACAGGTGCCTCAAATCCCGGAACTAATCTTTTGTATGAATTGGTTGTAGGTGCTACGATAGCTGCAAGGGCATGGGCATGTTTGAGTATACCACCAACATAGTATAGTGCCAGTTCACTTAAGCCCCCGTAAGAATTTCCTGCAAATAATGGTTTTCCTCCCTTCCATAGGCTCTGATGGGTATGCATACCTGAGCCATTATCGTTCCATATAGGCTTCGGCATGAATGTAACAGTCTTATTATTCCTCCTTGCCACATTTTTACAGATATATTTATACCACATCAGATTATCAGCACATTTTGTAAGAGGTGCAAACCTCATATCTATCTCGCACTGACCTGCGGTGGCAACCTCATGATGCTGACATTCAATTGGTATCCCAACCCCCATCATGGTTAATACCATCTCCGTCCTTATATCCATGAGGCTGTCAGTAGGTGGTACTGGGAAATACCCTTCCTTATACCTTGGTTTATAGCCGAGATTTGGGTTCTCCTCTTTACCTGAGTTCCATTTCCCCTCTTTAGAATCAATAAAGTAATAGCTGCACTGCTCTTTAGAATCATATCTTATGTCATCAAATATAAAAAACTCTGCTTCAGGTCCCATATAAGATGTATCTGCTATTCCTGTGGACTTAAGATATGCCTCAGACTTCTGGGCAATGTATCTCGGGTCCCTGCTGTATCTCTCCTTTGTTATTGGGTCGACCACATTGGATATCATGCTCAGGGTAGGCTCCTTTGTAAATGGGTCCATAACTGCTGTAGCCGGGTCAGGAATGAGGAGCATATCACTGGCATGTATAGGCTGCCATCCCCTGATTGATGAACCGTCAAATCCAAATCCATCTTCAAATGAGCTTTCTTCCAATTCTGTCATTGGAAAAGAGGTATGCTGCCACATTCCTGGAAAATCCATAAACTTTAAATCAAGAATCTTAGCCTTATTCTTTTTTGCAAAATCTAAAACCTCTTTCGGTGTCATAAATCCTCCCTAAAATTAACTTTCAACTTTTAACTTTTAACTTTCAACTTTTTTTATATATCACCCCCTTTAAAAATTCAAATTTGGGATTTAACTTTAAGGAAAGAGTATTGAAGAGAAATTCTCTTTTAAAGGGCTTTTAATGAATCTTTGAAGTAAAGGGTAATGGTAATGCTATCCCTAATTATCAACTCTCCCCTATTCCCACCAGAGCTGTTATCCCTTTACTCATGCAGCAAGACATTTAAATGAGAGTGAGGGATCATCTCCTTATCCATCAGAAAAATATTTGACAACCAAAAATGTTTATGTAAATAATATCACAAGGGCAAGTCAGTTCAAAGGCAGAAGTGGTGGTTTAGGGGAACTGCTTCAACCTTTTTGTCCTGACTTGCCCTTTTAAATATACTATATTATTCCTCTTGTAGTAGTTGTACCAACAAAATCAGGATACGCCTGCATCCCATGCTCTCCAATATCAAGTCCATTCCGCTCCTCATCCTCATCAACCCTTAAACCCATAGTAGACTTTATAACAAGCCACGCTATAGTACTCACTATCACCACATAGATCCCTACAGTTACTATACCTGTAATCTGAGAGATGAGCTGGGCTACACCTCCACCATATAAAAGCCCGGTTACGCCGCCTGTAACATTTGCTGCAAAAAGCCCTAAGGATAATGTCCCCCATGTACCATTTACAAGGTGAACAGAGAGGGCACCTACAGGGTCGTCCACATGTATTTTATCAAAAAATAGAACAGCATAAACAACCAGTATGCCAGCTACTATCCCTATAATAAATGATCCAAAAGGTGTTACCCAGTTACATGGAGCTGTAATAGCCACAAGTCCCGCAAGGATGCCATTTATGACCATACTCAAATCTGGTTTACCGAGGGCAAGATAAGATGCATAGGTAGCTGCCACCCCTCCAACAGCGCCGGCTAAACAGGTATTTATAGTAACCCTTGAAATGGCATCAGGGTCTGCAGCCATCGTACTTCCAGGATTAAAACCAAACCAACCAAACCACAGGACAAACATACCGAGTGTTGCCATACCCATGTCATGACCTGGTATTGCATTAACTTTGCCGTCATGAGTATATTTTCCTATCCTTGGTCCAAGCAGATAGGCACCTACTAACGCTGCCCATCCACCAATGCTGTGAACAACTGTAGAGCCTGCAAAATCGAGAAAAGGGGTCTTCAAGGTAGCGAGCCATCCACCACCCCATATCCAGTGTCCTGCAACAGGGTATATAAATACAGCCATAACTCCTGAAAAGACAAAGAAAGAGAAGTATTTTATCCTCTCTGCAACTGCACCTGATACAATCGTAGCCGCTGTTCCTGCGAAGACTAATTGAAAGATGAATTTAGCATAGAGAGGGACTCCTGTCCAGTTCAATGAGGGAAAGATTCCATTATACGCATCTCCCATAGCAGGGCTATTGTCAGCCCCATAGAGCATCCATCCTGTCGCCCCGAAGAAGGGATTACTATTACTAAACATGATACCAAATCCTACAAACCAGTAGAAGATGGTAGTGACACAGAAGACTATAACATTTTTTGAAAGTATATTTACTGCATTTTTGGAACGGCACAAACCCGACTCTACCATAGCGAATCCAAGGTTCATAAAAAATACAAGGAAAGCAGTAAAAAGTACCCAGACCGTATCTGCTGCAAATTTAGCATCAAAGGATGGTGATGCAGAAGCTTGAGGGGCTTCTTCTGCAAAAACCAAGCCTGCAGTAAAAATTACCAGTGCTGATAAAATAAGCACAATACTAAAATACTTTTTTAAAAACATATTATTATCCCTCCCTCTGAAATTATTATGATTCAGATGCCCCTCCCTTCAGGGCGAGGTAATTCACCATAATAAGTATTTCCATTGTTTCCCCATTTTTTATCATATATATTTTGTTAAACCATTAATGACGCGATGAGGTTATAACCACGCCGGCTTGTGTTTCCCTGGTAACCAGAGTAACCTGGAATCCCCATAACATGAGACCATCATGTTCGATATCATGAGAAGTAACTTCCCCCTGTACAAAAATGAAGATTACACCTCAATAGAGCTACGAGGTAGGTGATACGCATGTGTTCCGTGTTCCTCTACATCCAGTCCTTCTAATTCTTCTTCCGGAGAAACTCGCAAATTCCCCATCATTTTTAACGCGCCGAAAAGAATCAGCCCCATTCCAAAGGCCCAAACAAAGCATGTTACAACGCCAGTTGCCTGAGCAATTAAAAGCTTTGTGCCACCGCCAAATAAAAGTCCGTTACCTGTTGTGTTTGGCATGAACATATCCTGAGCAAAAAGCCCGAGACAAAGTGTTCCAAAAGCGCCGCACATTCCATGCACTGGAATGGCTCCAACCGGGTCATCAATATGCAGCTTGTCTAACAAAAGAACGCCAAGGACAACCACGATGCCTGCAGCGCCACCAATAATAACAGAGGAAAGCGGGCTTACATATGCGCAGGGCGCCGTGATGGCGACAAGACCGGCAAGTGCACCGTTTAAAGACATGCCGATATCCCATCTGCCAAACATCCTTTTAGAAAAAAGCAGTGCTGTGATAACACCGGCGGCGGCTGCCAGATTGGTTGTGACGGCTATATGCGCGATGTTATCCACAGTTCCTGACATTGTAGAGCCGGGATTAAACCCGAACCAGCCGAGCCACAGAATAAACACGCCAAGCGTTGCCATGGGGAGATTATGCCCCAGAATGACGTTGACGCTTCCATCTTTGTTATATTTCCCTATGCGAGGTCCTAACATTATAGAACCTGCGAGTGCTACCCACCCGCCTACGGAATGTACGACGGTAGAGCCTGCAAAATCCCACATTCCCATTTTTGCAAGCCAGCCTGCTCCCCATACCCAGTGCCCGAAAATCGGATAAATAATCAAGCTGATGAAAATGCTGTACCACAGATACGCTGAAAACTTTGTGCGCTCCGCCATGGCGCCGGACACAATCGTTGCCGACGTTGCCGCAAACACAAGCTGAAACATATACTTTGCGTAGATGGACACATTTGCCCACGCTATGGGTTCAAAACTCTTTATCGGGTCACCTGCAAGAAAAAAACCTGTCGTGCCGATAAAATCGTTTCCCGTTCCAAACATCAAGCCGAATCCTATTGCCCAGTACGCAATGGAGCCAAAGCAAAAATCAAGCAGGTTTTTCATCATAATGTTGTTTGTATTTTTCGCCTGTGTAAAACCTCCTTCCACATACGCAAACCCTGCCTGCATCCAGAACACAAGAAATGCCGTTACCAGCACCCACACCATGTCTATGGCGCGCGCATGAGCGTCTAATTTTGTGGATAAATCAGTAATGGTTGGCACTGCGTCCTCCGCAAGGGACAATAGCGGCTTGCATAAAAATGCTAAAAGCATAACCACAACCCACCCCGCAAAGAATTTCCATCTCTTTCTTTGATACTTTTTTAAAACCATATTATTATCCCTCCCTTTAATCCCCATATATTTCCCCCTTAATGCAAAAATGGGGGATTGTAAGGGATTATATCGCATCTTTACCCCTCTCTCCTGTCCTTATCCTGATTGCATCTTCAAGAGGATAGACGAATATCTTACCGTCCCCTATCCTGCCTGTCTTTGCAGTGTTTATAATTGTCTGAATTACCTTTTCAGCCTGGTCATCCTGAACAATGATTTCAAGCTTTACCTTGGGCAGGAAATCGACCACATATTCTGCACCGCGATAAAGCTCTGTATGTCCCTTTTGTCTACCAAATCCCTTTACCTCACTGACCGTTATCCCTTGGACACCAACCTTATTTAACTCATCCTTAACCTCATCTAATTTAAAGGGCTTAATAATTGCCTCTATCTTTTTCATTTTTTCACCTCCCTTTTAATTAACCCATCCTTAATCCTCCCCTTAATGTAAGGGGACGGAGGAGGTGGGATTAAAAATAGAAGAACACATTGACTGCCACCGTATCCTGTTCTTTTACATCTGCAGTCTTTTCTTTTTTATCAAATACAGGCTTATCAGATACATCATGACGATATTCAGGTCTTATAACGAGATACTTCTTTATAGCAAACTCAGGTGTAACCGTAATCTCCCACATATCCTGTTTTGTCAATGTCCTCGCACCATCATCATCCTTAAATATCTCTCCCCTGAGATTGAGAGAAATCATATCATTTGCAACATATCTGATATAACCTGCAAGTCCTGACCATTTGCTATCACTATTCGGGCTCGATACATTATTAGGATCCTTCTGTTCACTCCCATAGACATAGTCAAAAGCAAGGGTAAGACGCTCCAATAAAGTAAATGACAGATTTGCATCAAAGAGGCTTCTCATATTGCTATCGTTGTTGGTCTGTTCTGGTCCCCACATGTATTTAATATTCAGCATAGTGTTTGGTATAGGTGTCAATGCCAGATGTGTGCAAATGGTCTTCCCCCTGTTATTATCCACTACATTGTCCCATCCATTTAAGACTTCTGCTGTTAGAGAAGCCATATCATTGAATTTATACACCCCTCTTAATCCGGTATGTGTGAATGGAATGGAATAGAAAAATAGAAGAGAGCGAGAGTAGTTGTAATTCCATGCATCGTATCCCTCAATTACCTCTGCCCCCATCTCTGTGATGTATTTTCCTAAATCAAGGGCAAGTCCAGTCCCTACAGGTAATACATATCGCACATAAGCCTGTTGGATATCAAAATCATCATCAGCAGCCTGTGTTACACCGGGCCAGGAAGAGCGTATAGCTTTAGGGATTGTATACCCATACATGATATCTGTCCTATAGCCAATATCCCCTGGCTCTATAGCCTCCTTTTGAAAAACCAGCTCTGCAACATCTACATTAAAACTATTTGCATTCTCATTAAAGGGTCTAAAATTTATCTTTCTTGAATCGGGGTCATTAAAATTATAGTTATATGCTGTCGAGACAAACCCATTTACCTTAATATCCTTTAAAAGATCTCCTGCATCTACAGCATAAGAAATGCTGCAAAATGAAATAACTAAAACAAAAGCTACTGTGAAAATTTTTAAACCTTTCATTAATTTTACCCTCCTTTTAATCAACTAAGTTTTTAAGCCTCTTTATTTTGTCTATTACAACCTTTGATTTTGGCAGACTATCCCCCCTTTCCCATCTGGAGACTGTGGTTACTGTGACGCCAATCCTTCTTGCAAATTCATCCTGCGTCATTCCCAAGCTCTCCCTTATATTTTTTATTTCTTCTCTTTTGAACATCTGTATATACATGTGAGCAAAGGGCATGCCAGGAAGCCGTTTAAACAGTTTAAACCGATTAAACCGTTCAACCTGTTGATTTGGTTAAGGAAAATAGTTGGAAGGTCAGAAACTAAAAGACAGGAATCAGGAGTTTATATGCCCTATATTGAAGCAATAAGGTATTTTTTATGCCTGATTTTATAGCACTGTTATTAAACAGATAAAACTTTGGTTATTGAGTTTTAAATAATAGAAGATACACCAAAGAACTATCCTCCTGTATCTATTCCTTTGTAAGCTCCTTTAATTGATTTAAAAGAAAAATGTCAAGGACTGGATTCCCTGATGTATGACTGCTGCCTCCTACAATAGCTGATGGAACTTTAACCTCTTTAAGTGCATTTGCCACCCCTATAAGGGTATCTCTCTTCATCTGCAGTCTGAGTTCAAGGGAATTGTCTGCCTTTGCCAGTGCCTGCCTCCACTCAGCCTCTTTTAGAGAGGCAATCCTCTTTCCTTCTGCTTCTTCCATAATCGCCTGTTTCTCAAGTCTTGCCTTCTCCAAAAATAGTTGTGCAGTCTCTTTCTCCCTTTGGGCATTGATTAATGCAACTGTCTTCTCCTTCTCTGCCTCTATCGTTGACACCTCTGCCTCTTTTTCAGCACGTATCCTTGCCTCTAATCTCTGTGGTTCTTCTCTTGCCTTTGTCTCTGCCTGAAATTTCTCCTCCTCAGCCTTTGCAGTAATAGCATCCTGTTTTGCCTTTTCTGCTGCAATAATTGCATTATTCCTCTGCTGTTCTAATAATCTCTGTTCATCAAACTTTGATTGGGACTGTTTATCATATTCAATCTTCTTTAAGGTAAAATTCCTGATAGCAATCCCGAATTTATCTGTAATTCCAGGCATTCTTACCGGTAACAAGATACCATTTTCTGTTTTTGTAAGAGGGATTAACATAATATTCCCATCTGTTACCCTTTTATCATAAGTAATCAGACCGTTCTGAAGACTATCAAATATATCCCTGATAAAATTCCCCCTCTCACGAATTGAGTCTGTGCTGCTATATGAGGCAGCCACGAGGGTCATCACAGTATTAATATAGTTCCTCAATATCCTCTGCTGAAGATTATCTTCGTTTTGTGCCTCCTGGATGATCAATCTTATTTTTTCAGGGTCAGATGGCATTGTATACCGTATCACCCCATTTATATTTGCAATGCCATTGTCCTTAAATACAACACTGATTGAATCAACAATCTTCCTCTCCTCTTTTTTTACCTTCTCTACATGATCTTCAAAAGTAACAGCCCCTGATACCCTGAACTTAGTTACTTCGCTGAACAACCCTTTCCAGTAAAGACCTGGATTTGTGATAATCTTTAATTCCCCACTTGGCCACTTCTGAACTACAAGATAGTGACCGGTAGAGTTTTTTCCAAAGAGAGAATAGATTATCAACACCACCAGGATAGCTGGTATTAATTTTTTAAAGTTAACCCTTTTCCATACAGGCTCTCTTTCTAATTCTGTATTCATATCTCCTCCTTCAAAAAATAGCAATGAGCAACAAACAACAAGCAATGAGCAATGAGTAATGAGTAATAAGTTTTTTCCTCATTGCTTTCCACTCGTCACTTTTCACTGTTTTTTGCTCATAGTTCGTTTAACGCACCTAAATCCAATGTCTATTCTGCATGCATTTGGCTTTTCTGTGTGGCGAAAAGAGACCCGCAGGGAATTTTTATCACTTTTCCACGACCCGCCTCGGATTACCTTTAGATGGTTATTAAGCCGTGGTCTTGGATTATTTTCCTTTCCATCCATATAAAGCTCGTATCCATCTGAAGTCCACTCCCACACATTTCCTGCCATATCATTAATTCCAAAACCATTGATACTGTAGCTTCCGACCGGCATTATCCCCCCTTTGTAAGGGGGGGAATGGGAGGCGGGTAAGCCTCTCCAGTTAGATAGGTGGGTTTCAAAATTATTACCCCATACATACCGCATACCTTCATAACCACCACGCGCAGCATATTCCCATTGTCTCTCAGTAGGGAGAGATTTCTGAGCCCACCTGGCATAGGCATCTGCGGCATACCAGCTTACATATATTACAGGGTAGTTCTCCTTACCTTTTGGAAATTCAGAGCTATTCCAGTCCATGAGATAGTTTTCATCTGCCTCATCGAATTTTGGATTACCTTTCTGCCAGTGGGGATTGGCAAGTATAAATCTCTGATACTGAAGATAGATAACTTCATACTGATCCATAGAAAAGTCATCCAGCTCCACTCCGTGGAGAGGTCTCTCATCAAACTCGCCATCTTCACTCCCCATAGTAAATACCCCTGCTGGAATTTCAACCATTTCTTCAGAAAATTCCCCGTGCCCAGCCCCTTCTTCAAAGGGGGATGTTTGGAGATTCGCAGGGATTACCGAGACATCCTCAACCTGTTCATTCCAGTAAAATGTGATAAGTAAGGAGCAGGAGGCAAGGAGCAAGAACCCCAAAAATTTTATTCTGAATTCTGTATTCTGAATTCTGTCTCCTGTATTCATTTCCCCTTATCCTTCCTCTCCCTTATCTCATTTATCATTCTCTTCAATTCCACTCTCCCCCTTGCCAGCTCATAAAAACCGTGCCACTGGGTATAATCAGGACCCATCATGGATGCCCCCATCCTTGCCCTCCTCCCCTCATGGTGCCAGTATTCAAAGAATTTAAATTCCAAATCCTCATCAAATTTATCCTTTGTTAAATACCCCAGCTTATAAAGCTCGTCCATCTCCTTTTTTATAGGTTTATAGTATTCTTCATTATAAAGAGAGATCACATTATCAAACTGCTGGTAATATCCCTCCACCCAATTCTTTGAATGACATGATAGGCAGACCATCTGCATCCTCTCCCTTTTGTTTTTCCAGTCCTTCCTCTTTTCAGAGAGGGGCCATTTAAGCTCCCATGAGAGTCTTTCACTCACATTATGAGATGGTTCAAGCATCCCTATTCCTGACATGTGACAGGTAGCACAGGTTGGTGCCCTGAAATATTTTGTATCCCATACAGAAGGTGCTACCTCCATATTCCATTTATGTTTTTCTGAACTGTATATCACCCCATGTTTAGATTCCATATATATCTCATACTGTGGGTGGTCAGGACCCATATGGCATGTCCCGCATGCCTCCGGTGTCCTCGCCTCTGTAATTGAAAAGAGGTGTCGTGTATGACAGGCAGTGCATGACCCTTTGCTCCCATCGGGATTGACACGGCCTATTCCATTATTGGGCCATGTATCTTTATCAAAAATTCCATTAGATTCGCTTCGCTCACTACGAGTTTTAACCTTTATAACTGACCCATGACACTTCTCACACCCCATAACTGCAGCCGCCTTTCCTTCTATTTTATAGGCAAGTGTATCATCACCTGCCCTGTCACCTTCAAGGACTTGTCCTGACCCTGAACTTGATTCAGGGGTTTCAGGATTTTTGATGAAAGAGACAGCCTTTGAATGCATAGATTCATTAAATTCCATAACCTGTTTTGGGTGGCATCTGGAGCAGTCCTTAGGACTTACAATAGCAGAGATAACCTCACCTTCATGTTTTCTCGCATCTGCATCAGTAGTATCAGCCTGATGACAGTCTATACAGGTAACCTGTGCCTTTGCATGATTGCTCTTCTCCCAGTCATTGACAATTCCAGGGGACAATTGGCTATGACAGAGAATACATCTCTTTGCCACATCTATCTCCCCCTTTGTCTTCTTTATTGCAAGAGCATCGGAGGAAAAAAGCAGAACGTAGAATACAGAATACAAAATACAGAATAATAATATTATGCACCATCTCTTCTGACTTCTGACTTCTGACTTCTGACTTCTGTATTCTGTATTCATCAACTTTCCCTCCACATATGAACCAGGTTTTGATGGCAGTTCAGACAGCTTTTTACCTCTCCCCTTTTAAATGCCTTGTGCCCTAAGAGTCCGCCCCTTTGAAGCTCTGATGGAAAGAGATTTTTATGGCATTTGAGACATGCCTCAGACCTGATATTTTTTGCCGCAGACACTTTCCACTTTTGATGGTCAAAGTCTTCAGGTCTTAATAGGAAGTGCATAATAGTATCCTTCATACCCTGTCTAACCTTTGCATACCACTTATTCATTTCCCCAGGCGGCAGATGGCAGTCAGCGCAATCTGCCACTACCCCTCTGCTGCTGTCATAATGACTTGATTTAAGATACTGCTGATATGGCTCAATCATTTCATGGCATTGTGCCGAGCAGAATTTATTTGTAGATGAATAATGAAATGAAATCGTTGTGAGACCATAAAATATTATCAACCCTGTCGTAGTCAGGATGACGATAGCACTTATCTGTACCCTGCTCGGGGAAGGTCTCTTAAAGCCCTCATCTATGTCTGCTCTGTTTTTATCCATTAAAGATAAGAATAGGGTACTAGAGCACCAGTCACCAGTGCACCAGAAAAATATTTCTATTACTGGTGTTCTGGTGTTATGGTGCTCTTATTTTATATTTGTTATCTGGAAATCAGGGTATGCCGCTGCCGTATGCTCTGAATAATCAAGCCCGAGATACTCCTCCTCTTCTGATACCCTGAGCCCAATTGCCTTCTTGATTAAACTGAAAATCCCATAGGAAACGAAAAATGACCAGAGAAAGGCTATAATACTGCCTAATAGTTGAATGCCTATATTCCCAATATTAAACATCTCACCTGTTTTAAATATACCAAGTGCTAAAGTCCCCCAAACACCACAGACCCCGTGAACAGAAATTGCTCCCACAGGGTCATCTATCCTTAATCTTTCAAACTGAAGAACAGAGAAAACGACAATAACCCCTGCAATTATACCTATAATTACAGCCCATAATGGCTCTACATGGGCACAACCGGCAGTAATAGCAACAAGGCCTGAGAGGGCACCATTGAGGGTCATTCCCACATCAGGCTTGTTAAATTTAAACCATGCTGTAATCATACCTGATATTGCTGCTGCTGAACCTGATAAGGTGGTATTTATCATAATCTGGGCAATTTTACTCCCTCCCTCAAGGGTATTGCCGGCATTAAAGCCATACCATCCAAACCACAGGATGAGTGTTCCGAGGGCTGCGAGCGGTAGGTTATGTCCGAGTATGGGGTTAATTGTTCCGTCCTTTCTGAATTTTCCGCTCCTTGGACCAAGGACAATAGTCCCTGCCAGCCCTGCCCATCCGCCAATGGCATGTATTACCGTTGAACCTGCAAAGTCATGAAAACCAAGTTTCTCAAGCCATCCATCCCCATGATAAAAGCTCCCCCAGACCCAGCTCCCAAAGACTGGATATATGAATGATGACATAGCTGCTGTAAACATGAGTGAAGCAGAGAATCTTGTCCTCTCTGCCATAGCCCCTGATACTATGGCTGCTGTTGAAGATACAAAGACCAACTGATACATCCAGAAGGCAAAGAGCCATGGGTCACGGGACTCAGCATAATCATGCAAAAAAAAGCCTTCTATGCCAAAGAGTCCATTGGAAATCCCGAACATAATGCCAAAACCTACTGCCCAGAAGACAATTGAACTAACTGCAAAATCCATCATATTCTTCATAATGGCATTAACTGCACTCTTTGCCCGTGTGAAGCCAATCTCCACCATGATAAACCCTGCCTTCATGAAGAAGACAAGGATCGTGGCAATACATATCCAGACAATATCCAGATTTACCTGAACATCCTCTGATGTGATAATCCTCTCTGCTGAGGAATCATTCGCATTGATAAAATTCCAGAAAAGAGACAGGATTAAAAATTTAAAAATTATTTTCATCCTCTTTTGTGAACCAAAGGCTTGTGAGAGTTTCATTTAAATAAGGATTAGCAAAATACATGCCGTAAAAGATATAGGTGTGGATACCTTATAATGTGGGTTATATGAGAAAAAGCGGTAAGAAACTGCCTAATAATTAGGCAGATGATAAAGGATGTGACTAAACTTATAGCAGGAAGAATAAAAAAAGTCTATCTGGCAAATTATTTATCATCTCCTGTAGTCCTGCCACTGGGTAGTATCAGGATTAGTAGTCTTTAGCCAATGAGAAAAGTCAGGACGCCAGTATATTGCAAGATATATAAGACCCCAGATGATAAATATACCCCATATCAGCTTTATCCAGAGAGGGAGAGGATTATCCTGTTGTCCTATTTTTGTCTTTTCTTCCATTTAAGTCCCCCTCTCTATCTCTCGCATCTTTTCTTCCATCTCAAGGATTCTATACTTTGCCTTTTCCATATCTTTAAAATCTCCCTTCAGAAAACTCCAGAGAAAAAGAAAAAAGAAACCGATAGCAATGAGGAGATAGGTAATAACCTGAATTACTGCAAAGCCTGTTACCTCACCCATGGGAACTGTTCTTGCAATCTCAAAAAATTTGTATACAAATGTCAGTGATGCAAAGGTAACCCCTGAAATTACCCATGTCCATAAAATAAAAACAGCCCACTCCTTTTTATCCTTCTTCATATTTTTATTTCCTCTTCCAGTTGCCAAGCCACTGCACATAGGTGACTACAGAGAGCCCTTTTTTATTTGGTCTTCCATTTTCGTCAAAGAACCATAGGTAGGAAGGCATTACTGAATCAGGCTGAACTGAATGAGGATCATAGAAATGAGCCACATGCCAGTCATTGCTGTGCACACCTGCCTCCCGTATGAGGTCAGGGCCCACCCTCCTCGTACCGAATAACTGCGGCATCTGTAGTTCATTCTGATACTCAGAGGCAGTTGAAATATCTCCATACCTGACTTCTTCATTCGCTACAGGTCTCACATACTGGGAATGACAGTGCCAGCATGCCTCTGCAATGTAAGTATCTCTCCCCAATTTAAGTGCCTCAGCATAGGTAACTGGAGAGGGGTCTCCAAATGCCTTCTTAAACTCAACAGGGTAGTCTTCTGATAGTTGATAGAACTCAGAATTAATATCCTCTTTCACCAGCTCATCTATAGTCTTCATCGGTATATCTTTTAAGAAGATTATTGGACCCAGCATCTGGAAGATAAATCCGAGGAGAAAAAATCCAACCCCTGCGATGATAAATATAAAACTAAACCTCTCTTTCATGGTTTTCTTTAGTTCAGGAAATTATAAAAATTTACCACAGAAGCACGGAGACACAGAGAAAGACAGATAGGACACCAGATCACCAGAGCACCAGTAAAAAAACTGGTGACTGGTGCGACCCATCCACTGGATGGGTGCCCCGGACTGGTGACCTTTTCTTTATAACCACTGTGCCTCAGTGTATCAGTGGTTTAATCAGGTTTTTGTTCTTCGCCGTCATAGAGAGATTATAAATTAAGGATATTATACCACCGCTAATCATCAGCCCTGATAGAGTCCTTACAAACCAGAAGGGGACCGAGAACCGTATAGAATCCATAAATGGGTTAAGTCCCCACCATATAAAACCCTGCACAACACCTCCGATAGTAAGATCTATAAACATAAGGATGATTCCGAGTGTACAAAGCCAGTAAGCCCAGCCATTCAGGCTATGAGAATACCACTCTTTTCCTGTAAGTCTTGGCCAGAGTTCTGTAATTATACCCATGAGCCAGAAACTGAAGACACCGAACATTACCAGATGGGCATGAGCCACTACCCAGTCTGTAAAGTGGATGAGCTTCTGAGCTGTAAGGGTTGACTGTATAGCACACTGAAAACATGTGACCCAGTAAAATACCATTCCAGTATAAAACCATCTTATTGGATAGTTTGTCCTTAGATAGTCACCACTCCCTTTTAGTGTCATAATAAAATTTGCAAGGACACTGGTTACAACAACTTCTATGGCAATACTTGCCACCACTGCACTGTATTGAACATGCATGGGGACAGGCGACCACATGAAATGATGGATCCCCTGCATGGGGTAGAAGAATGCAAGCCCCCAGAAACCCATTAGACTCAAGGTATGGCTCCAGATAGGTTTCTTGATTATAGTTGGGACGAAAAAATACATCAGCCCCCAGCCCAAAGGTGTAATAAGGAGTCCGACAAAGTCATGTATATAGTTTCCAGTAATTGCCGCACCTGCTGCCCCGGGGACAAAAAATTGCGGTATATAATTTCCCATGATATAGACCATAATAATCCAGACTAAAGCCCCTATGAAATACCACAATGAAACATAGAGGGGTGCATCCTTGCTGGACTTGAGTATTGGTGGGATAAAATTTGTAGCTAAGAGAAACAGTCCTAAAGTGATGAAGGGGTCAACGAATATCGGGGTCTCTCCAAATTCAATTGCCTGGGCATATCCACCAAGAATTCCTACTGCGGTAGCAAGGACAAGAATTTGAAGGAACCAGAATATCAACCAGCTTAATTGCCTGCTTAAAACAGGATAGCCTGAGGTCCTCGGCACTGCCCAGTACATCCCTGATAAAAGACCATTGAGAAGCCATCCATACGCAACGGCATTTGTATGGACCATCCTGACCCTGCCTGGAGAGAAAAATTCAATTCCTTGTAACGGATAATGGTTGAGAAACTGCAGGGAATATAAAAGCCCGGCAGTAATTGACATGATAAGAAAAATTAGCGCCGCAATAATATGTGCAGTGACGAGATTATAGTTTACAGGATTCTGTCTTTCATTCATTTTTTCTCATCGGTTTTAAACTTAAGAGAAATGATATTAAGTGCCACCTTTCTTCCTCAGCTATATCTGAGAATACAGGCATCGGTGTGCCTTCAATACCAGTAGTCAGTATTCTGAATATATCCCTTGGAGTTGAACCGCCTCTGTATATTCCCCTTTTAAAATTTCTTGGTTTGATTTTATTCCCCCACATATCTTCCAGTTCCTCTGCAGAAGAACCCCTCCCATCTCCAGTCTCACCATGACATAAATCACAGCCATTATCCTTATAAGCCTCCGCTCCCCTTTTAATAGATTCTGGAGAGTCTATATAGAGAGGGACTGGAGGGATGTTGATTGATGCAGTAAGCCTCTCTTTGATCCATCTCGCTGAAAATGTCTTGATATATTCTATTACAGCCATCCTCTCTCGCTCAGGCACTAATACATAACTTGGCATGGAACTTCCAGGGAGTCCTTTCGTAATGGTGTTCATTAAATCTTCATCTGTAGGTAATGCACCCTGTGGAGTAGATTTAAATTTAAAGACACCTGTAGTAAAATCTCTCGGTTTAACAACTAAAAGTGTTGCTGCCTTACCTTTACCATCCCCTTTCTCACCATGACACCCTATACAGTATTTCTTATATACCTCATAACCTCTGTTTATTAATTCATCTGCCATTGCAAAGACAGGAATAAAAAATATACATGCAAAAAGAATTAATTGAGTTGTCCCTTTTTTCATAAAATTAAACCTAACCCGAATAAATCGGAAAAG
>JACQQJ010000141.1 GCA_016207035.1 Nitrospinota bacterium
ATATAGTAGAAGTGGTTATAGTTCCTGGTGTAGCATTTAGCAAATCCGGTTGCCGCATAGGTTTTGGTATGGGATTTTATGACAGATTTCTCTCTCGGCTTTCTAAAGATGTTAAAACTATAGGACTCGCCTTTGATTTTCAGATAGTTAATGATATACCTTTAGACAATCATGATGTTACACTTGACAGAATTATAACCGAGAAGAGGGTAATAGTTTGCTATAAAAGGGGGGTAAATATATATGATCATAAGTGTTAAAGAGGTAATAGTATTATCGGTAATATTTTTAGTTGGTATCATTATCGGATATCTCATTCGCAAACTCTTTGCAGAAACTAAAATTAAGACCGCTGAAGCAATTGCAAAAAAGATAATAATTGAGGCAGAGAAAGAGGCAGAAAATAAAAAGAAAGAGGCTCTCTTAGAGGCAAAAGAAAGCTGGTATAAAATAAAGTCTGATTTTGAAAAAGAGACCCATGAAAAAAGAAATGAACTTCAGAGCTTAGAAAAGAGAATCATGCAAAGAGAAGAAAACTTAGAAAAAAGGACAGAACTCATGGAGCGGAGGGAGAGGGAGATCAGCCGTAGAGAGAAAGAAATAGCAAATGCAGAGGTAAAAGTAAAAGACATTGAACAGAAATACAACACCCTTATCGAAGAGGAGCTTCAGAGATTGGAGAGGGTTTCAGGAATGACTGCAAATCAGGCTAAAGAGGAAATCAAAGTAAAACTTCTTAATGAAGCCAGAATGGATGCAGCATCCATGATAAAAAAGAGTGAAGATGAAGCAATAGAAACAGCATCAGAGAAGGCAAAGATGATAATCAGTCTGGCTATTCAGCGGTGTGCTGCTGACCATGTGGCTGAGACAACAGTATCAGTGGTTGATCTTCCAGATGATGACATGAAGGGTAGAATTATAGGAAGGGAAGGGAGAAATATAAGGGCACTGGAGATTGCAACAGGTGTTGACCTGATCGTAGACGATACACCCGGAGCTGTGACCATATCTTGTTATGATCCGATTAAAAGGGAAATTACAAGGGTAGCATTAGAGAGACTTATCATGGACGGCAGGATACACCCCGGAAGAATTGAGGATGTCGTTGAAAAGGTAAAAAAGGAAATTGCTATTTCAATTAAAGAGGAAGGAGAAAAGGCAGCCTTTGAGGTAGGGGTTGACGGATTACACCCCGAGATAATAAAGCTCCTCGGCAGATTAAAATATAGAACGAGTTACTCTCAGAATGTGCTTCAACACTCAAAAGAGGTAGCCTTTTTATGCGGAATAATGGCCGCAGAGCTTGGTGTTAATGTAAAAACTGCTAAGAGGGCAGGTCTTCTCCACGATATTGGAAAGGCAGTGGACCATCAGACAGAGGGGACTCATACCCAGATTGGTGTTGATCTGGCAAGAAGGTATAATGAATCAAAGGTAGTATTAAATGCCATTGCTGCCCATCATGAAGATGCAGAACCTGAATCTGTAATAGCAGTCCTTGTAGCTGCAGCAGATGCCCTATCCGCATCACGGCCTGGCGCAAGAAGGGAGATGCTTGAGAGTTATGTCAAGAGGCTGGAGCAGCTTGAAAAGATCTGTGATACCTTCAAGGGCGTAGAAAAGGCGTACGCAATACATGCAGGGAGGGAGATAAGAGTCATTGTGGAACCTGATAAACTCAACGATTCAGAAATTATGTTTCTTGCAAAGGATATTGCAAAAAAGATTGAATCAGAGATGGCCTATCCTGGAGAGATAAAGGTAACGGTCTTAAGGGAAGTAAGGGCAATAGAATATGCACGGTAGACAAATATGAAGGTCTTACTTGTTGGAGATATCGTAGGAAAAGTTGGCAGAAGGGTTTTATCAAATGTCCTCTTTAAAATTATTGACCAGATGAAGATAGATTTTTCTATTGCTAATTGTGAAAATGCCGCTGGTGGTTTTGGAGTTACAAGAGAGACTGCTGATGAAATCTTTAGATGCGGAATAGATGTCCTTACATCTGGTAATCACATATGGGACAAAAAAGAGACCCTGCAATTTATTAATGACGATAAACGGATACTCCGTCCTGCAAACTATCCTGAAGGAGCCCCAGGTTCCGGGTGCGGAATCTTCGAAACTAATAAAGGAATGAAGATTGCGGTTCTGAATTTGTCAGGAAGGGTATTCATGGATAGTCTGGACTGTCCATTCAAAGTTGCTGACAGAGAGATTGCAAAACTTAAATCTATTCCATCAGCCTCTTCAGGAAAGCAGGATGATATAAGGATTATAATAGTTGACATGCATGCTGAGGCTACATCAGAAAAGATTGCTATGGGATGGTATTTAGATGGTAAGGTAAGTGCAGTCATTGGAACGCACACCCATGTTCAAACTGCAGATGAAAAGATATTGCCTCGTAGCACTGCTTATCTTACTGATGCAGGAATGACAGGTCCATCTAATTCTGTTATAGGTATAAAAAAAGAGCTGGCACTACAAAAATTTATTACCAAAATACCAAAGAAGTTTGAAATGGCTGGAGGTGAAGGTCAATTTAACGGTGTTATAGTTGATATAGACGAAGATTCAGGAATGGCAAAAGGAATCAAGAGGTTGCAGTTGACAGGATAAAAGCAGTTGAAAGTTCCTATAGTTGAAAGTTTGTAAAGTCAGGTGAATTTACTTTTTACTTTATAACTTTATAAACTTTATACATTTAACTTTTATTTATGAAATTCTACATAACTACCCCTATATACTATGTAAATGATATTCCACACATAGGACATGCCTATACTACCGTAGCAGCGGATGTCATATCACGATATAAAAGACTCTGCGGCTATCAGGTGTTTTTTCTGACAGGAACGGATGAACATGGGCAGAAGGTAGATAAGGCTGCAAAGGAAAGGGGAAAAACTCCCCGGGAACATGCTGACAGCATGATTGACAATTTCAAGAACCTATGGAAGAAACTGAATATCTCAAATGATGCCTTTATACGCACCACCGATGAAAGACATATAAAAATTGTGCGGGAGATTTTGCAGAAACTCTTTGACGAAGAGAAGATAAAATCAAGGAGTTATTCGGGATGGTATTGCGTCCCGGATGAGCGGTTCTGGACCGAGAAGGAAATAATGGGAGGCAACTGCCCCGACTGTGGACGTCCTGTGGAACACATAGAGGAAGAAAATTATTTTTTCGAGATGTCAAAATATCAACAGCAATTAATAAAATATATCGAAGAAAATCCGAATTATATACTACCTGAAACCCGTAAAAATGAAGTTCTTGGTTTTCTTGAAAAACCTTTGGGAGACCTGTGTATCTCCCGACCAAAGGAGAGATTATCGTGGGGCATACCACTCCCCTTTGATGAAAATTATGTTACCTATGTATGGCTTGATGCACTCGTTAATTACTATTCTGCTACAAAATATCTTGCCCCCAATGGTGAGGAGTGGTGGCCCGCAGACCAACACCTTCTGGGAAAAGATATACTTACCACCCATTCGGTTTACTGGTCAACGATGCTGATGGCATTGGATATGCCCCTCCCAAAAAAAATTTATGCCCATGGATGGTGGACTGTAAATGGGGAGAAGATGTCAAAATCGAGGGGGAATTTTGTAGACCCCCATGAATTCATAAATAAGTACGGGGTAGATGCAGTCAGGTATTTCCTGATGAGAGAGGTTCCCTTTGGACTCGATGGTGATTTTTCAGCAATTGCCTTAAGGAGGAGGATTAACAGCGACCTCGCGAATGACCTTGGAAACCTCCTGAGCAGGACCCTCAATATTATAAAAAAATACAGGGAAGGTAAGATTCCACCTGAAATCGATTCTAAGGATAATGAAATGAAGTCAGAGATTAAAGGACTGTTGAGTGGACCGACGAGTGCTCGTGCATTTGACAGTTTAATGGGTAATCTCCAATTTCACTATGCACTTTCTTTTATCTGGAATATTATTGGAAAAATGAATTATTATGCACAGAACTCAGCCCCATGGAGAGAAAAGGATAAAGATATTTTATCAAATACTCTTTATACCCTTGCTGAAGGTTTGAGGATTATCGCCGTTTATATCTATCCATTCATGCCTGAGACAGGGCAGGAGATATGGAATCAACTGGGAATTAATGAAAAGATAGATGAGAATAAATTTAAAGAAGTAATAGAATGGGGTGGACTTAAACCTGATACAAATATAAAAATAGGGAGACAACTCTTTCCAAGGGTGGAAGAGAAAATAGAGATTAGTGATAAAGGAGCAATGGCAGAATCAGCAGGGTTATCTGAGGAGAAACAGTTAATAAGTATTGAAGAATTTGCAAAATTAGATTTAAGGGTTGGTGAGATAAAACATGCTGAGAGAATTGAAAAATCAAAAAAACTCATTAAATTAAAGGTTGACATAGGGACAGAGGAAAGGCAAGTTGTAGCAGGAATTGCAGAAAGTTATATCCCTGAGGAATTAATTGGCAAAAAAATTATTTTAGTATCAAACCTTAAATCTGCAAAACTAATGGGCGTAGAGTCTAAGGGTATGATACTTGCTGCAGGAACAAACGAACGTACAGTTATTGCCACATTTGAAGCAGATGTAAAACCTGGTGCAAAGGTAAAATAGAACTATGAATATAACAAATTAAAATGTATAGGATTGACATATTTATACACTCTGATATATTTAAATAAGTTTTGAGTAGTGAGTGATGAGTAACGAGGAAATTCCCCATAACTCTTAACTCATAACTGTCGTGGGGCTGTAGCTCAGTTGGGAGAGCGCTTGAATGGCATTCAAGAGGTC
>JACQQJ010000151.1 GCA_016207035.1 Nitrospinota bacterium
AAATAAGATACACCCTTAAACGAACATACGATTTATTACATGATTAAAATGATATTTGCAATCCTTGGCAGTTTCCATCGGTAAACAAGTTGGTAATAAAGTGACTCTTTGAGTTTGAATGATAAGAGGTGAAATTGCAATGAATATTTACCAGAAACTTTTAGAGATATTATAAAAGGTTGCAAGGCTAACACCTTACCTCATTGATTAGCGAAATGGAAAAATTTTTTTAAAAATATGAGAATTGAGCTTCTCGGCATAGCAGTATCAATTTTCCTCTTTATCTTTATTTTCAATCTCATCAGGAGGCAGAAGATAAGGGATGAATATTCCCTCATCTGGTTTGCCGTAGCCCTGTTTTTTCTTATTATATCCATCTCCCGCCCCCTGATTGATACTATTGCAGCCCTTCTCGGAATTGAATATGGTCCAGCCGCACTCTTCCTGATTCTTATCACTGTAGTCTTATGGGTATTAATCCGCTTCTCAATAGTAATATCTGAACATGAAAATAAGGTCAGGACTCTTATACAGGAACATGCGATCCTTAAGGAGAGGCTTGAGGCAATTGAGGGGACAGCTAAGGTTGAAGGAAAGGAGGAAAAATGATAAAGACTATTCATGCCATATACGAACATGGTGTATTAAGACCTTTGAAACCTATAGAAGACATAAAAGAGAACACTAAGGTTGAGGTAACTATTTCTATTGAAAAAGAGGTCTCACACCCTATATTAAGATTTGCTGGAATACTTAGCGATGATGAGGCAGACAAAATGATGAAGACAGTTGAGGATGAGTTTGAATGGATAAATCCAAATGAATGGAAAGATTAGTCTTGATACAAACATCGTAATCCGATTGTTTAAGAATGATTTTGCTGTCATCAAAATGCTTGCTGGCTTTTCAACCGTTTATCTTCCCACTCCTGTAGTAGCAGAGCTTTTATTTACAGCCCGGAATTCATCCAGACCAGAAGAAAATCTGAAGACCTACAACGAATTTATTGATGCCTGTAAAGTATTAAACATTACAAGAGAAACGGCAAATCATTATAGCACTCTAAGATTAGAGTTAAAACAAAAAGGGCGTCCTATTCCTGAGAATGACCTCTGGATTGCTGCTGTCTGTATAGAACAAAACCTGCCACTTGTTACAGAGATGCCCATTTTGATAATATCACTGGGTTAGAAGTTATGCAATGGTAGCAAGTATGTATCTGGATCGGTAAGATGTTTCTACAGCTGCAGAAGAAATAAAAAGACAGTTTAATTCCATTATGGAAAAACAAAAGATAATTGACCTATTCAATAAATTTAGAACAGGCTATGACGAAGAAGATAAAGCTGCGATCTGGAGCAACCACAGCAGACAATTCAGAGAATTTTGGAACAATAAAATTCTTAACAAAGGAATAACTGATTTAAATGAGTCAGAGATAGACGATATGGTAAGGATTCTTGACAAAAATGGAAAGGGAAACACCAAAAAAGATGAATCAGTAGCCAAAGCCATGATCCCTCAGGGTGTATGGAGGAAGATGTTCAGAGAAATCAAAAATGATATAAAGCTCCAGGATCTGCTTAATCGCATTTTCTCTGAAAAAGAAGATATAAAGAAAATAGACCTTATAGATCAGTTGTATCGAGTTAACGAGGGAAGGAAAAATAGCTTGACAGGAAAGAGTGCTAATGTAATTGATGCCTTTCTTTTTGCATACGCACCAATGGAACATGTCTCGATAATTTCTTTGAATGACAGGCGGAAGGTGATTGAGTTTTTTGGCTTCTCTGGCGGGCCAAACTTTAATATTGATTCGTCCGGAAAGAAAGTAGTATTGTCTAATAATGCAATAATAGAAGGTTTCAAATCATTAGGTATTATTGCGTTAACCAGAACAATTTCTTCATTTCTTTATGAATCCGAAATCAAGGAATATTGGAAAGGGGAACAACCCGAAAGTGATAATGGTGAGGGTATATATCCTCCCGAGGATAAAACTGATAATGCGTTGTTTTACATGGAGAGCCAACTGGAAGATTTCCTCATTGAAAACTGGGATAAGACAGAGATGGGAAGCAAATATGACTTGATTGAAGAAAACGGAGAGATAATAAGTCAGCAATATAAGACCGATATTGGCAAGATTGATTTTCTTGCACAGGACAAAGCGACTAAACAATTGGTTGTAATAGAACTTTAAAAAAATCAGACCAGTGATGACACTGTTGGTCAATTAACAAGGTATATGGGATGGCTTGAGGAACATAAGACGGAAGGTGATCCAACAAAAGGCATTATAATCGCAGCCAAATATGATGATCGCCTTTATTACGCACTAAAAAAGATAAAGGATGTTGATGTCTATTTATATAGGGTTGATTTCAAACTTGAGGAATTCAAGAAATAATAGCTTGAAATGGGAGTTTTTTAAATTCCTTTTTTTGCTTTTCTACCCTTTAACTGTAAATATTTTGACAAGGTGTGAATTGAGAAGTGCCTCTGACTTTGGACAGGTAAGGTTTCTTTATGTTTTGATTGAGAGGATAGAAAAGGAGATTGTTAAACTAAAGTGCCCCTTCTGCATTATGGACATATTAACATCCTGACCTTCGACATAGAAGACTGGTATCATATCAACTATCCCCAGCTCGACTTCAGGATTTATGACAGGAAAGAAGACCATTCTTTACTCCTCTCCGCAGTAAAAAAGATCCTCCTATTCCTTGAAGAGAGAAGGGTACAGGCAACATTTTTCATACTTGGAAGGATAGCTGAAAAGAGACCTGAGATAGTTTCGTGTATCGAAGAGAAAGGGCATGAAATTGCAATCCACGGATATGAACACTACCTGTTAAAAGATATCGGGAAAGAGCGATTTAAACAGGAAATAGGAAAATGTATTGAAATCTTTGAGAAAATCAATGGAAAGATTCCAAAGGGTTTCAGGGCACCCTCATGGTCTGCCACCCCTTGGCTATTTGATGTGTTACGGGAGATGGGGATTGAATATGACGCCAGTGTCTTTCCTGTTAAGACACCCCTTTATGGTATACCTGATGCACCAAGATACCCCTTTTTTATAGAAGCTTGTAGTGACCCTGAATCAAGTTCAAGGGAATCTAACAACCTTCTCGAAATTCCTACTTCTACATACAAAATGCTTGGAAAAAATATAGCATTTTCTGGAGGGGTCTTTTTTAAAATATTTCCCTGGAGAGTAATAGAAAGGGCTATTCATAAAATTAAAATGGAAGGTCTACCGCTAATCTTTTTTTTCCATCCCTGGGATTTATGGAATAGGCCAGGTAAACTCCCCGGATTTAGGACAAGATTTATGTTTGACTTAAAAATAGGTAATGTGGAAGAGAGGTTTCATAAGGTTATAGATAGCCTTCCAATGAGGTCAATTGCCTCTGTCTTGAAAGACCTTAAAAACGGGACTCAAGTAGTGTCAGGTTTCAAGTTTCAGGTTCCAGGTTAAGAGATATGGTGAAATTACAGGAATTTAAAAAAGAACGGGTAATTATCTACCTTATCCTTATCATCTCTTTCCACTTATCCTTCTGGTTTATTTTCTCTTCAAACTTTACTATTCACCCTGATGAGGCTGATCACTGGGTATGGTCACAGAACCTCTCATGGGGCTACCTTGAACATCCCCCAATGATTGCATTTATTATTAGATTTTTTACAGCTATCTTTGGGGATACATGGTATGCAATAGAAATATGCTCTCAGACCCTCTCATTGCTGACCATAATATTTTTATTCCTCTTATCAAAAGAGCTTTTTGGACAGGAGGTAGCATTGTATTCAGTTATAACAATGGAATCTATGCCTATGTTCTTTATAGGAAGCACAATTTTAACAATTGATAATATACTCATTGCATTCTGGATCATGACTGTATATCTTTTTGCAAAAGGTATAAGGGAAGATAAAAAAGGTTTCCTTTTATTATCAGGTGTTACATTCGGTCTTGGGCTAATGTCAAAGTATACAACGATACTCCTCCCTGCCTCTCTTTTTTTATTTTTAATATTTTCGCCTGATTACAGGGGTTTTCTTAAAAGGAAAGAACCGTATCTATCTTTTTTCATAGGCTTGATTATTTTTTCTCCTGTCATATTCTGGAATGCCCAGCACGACTGGTTATCCTTTAAGTATCAAATCAGTAAGGGGCTTACAGGCGGGGAAAAGGGAGGGCAGTTTTTGTTTTTCATCAGTAGTCAGTTTGCAATCCTTGGACCAACCTTATTCATATTTTTTCTCTATACACTTTACAGGGGATTTAAAAATCGTAAAGATCCTTCAATCCTTTACTTGACTATCCTCTCCTCTTTCCCCTTTTTTTTCTTTAGTTTTGCAAGTTTAAGGTCAAAATATACAGATGTGAGTTGGAGCGATGTAGCATTAATAGTTGGTGTAATTCTTATGAGTAAGATACTGATTGATGTATGCAGGGGGATGGGCATAAGAAAAAAGATCTTTATGTATTCAATCCTTTTTACACCTGGATTTATGATTTCAGCCTTTATTGCTATACACTCCATGAAACCTTTCCCTTTCATTCCAAAAAATTTAGATAAATCTCTTGAAGTGTACGGGTGGGATGATATGGGTGCAAAGGCTGAAGAGGTATACAAAAAATATTTGCCAGATGAGAAAAGAAGATATATAATTTCTAAAGAGTATCAAATGGCTGGCGCCATCTCCTTTTATACCAAGTCTCATCCGATTCCCTATACCTTTAATAAATCTGAAAGAAACATATGGGTTAAATCAGAGGATATTGGAAAGGGGGGAGTATTAATGGTCTGTGCCGAAAAAGATTATAATGAGTGTGTTGAATCTGCAGGAAAAATTTTTAACGAGGTTAAAGAAGTGGAACGGATGGATGTTAAAAGAAGGGGAGAGGTGGTTCGATCAGTAAGAATGTATATTTGTAAGGAAATAAAATGAGAAGACTCATTTTATTTATTTTTGTATTACAATTTTATTAGGAGTATCCTGTAATAAACCCATTGAGAAGGTGGGAGGCACTTCTGATACCCTATCCCATCTTATGCCGGACATGGCTGGAGAGAGCCAATGGAAGACAGAAGGGGAAACGAGATGCTATATAGGAGAGGAGCTTTTCAATTATATGGACGGCGGGGCTGAACTCTATCATGCATACGGATTCAAGAGGTCTTGTGTGCAGGATTACCAGAAGGGTGATAACCTCTATACCCTGGAACTCTATGAAATGGAGAGTTCCCCAAAGGCATTTGGTATCTATTCTCTTGACAGGCAGGGTGAACATCCGCCCCTGAAACAGGAGGCAACATATCAGGACGGCTCATTAACTATATGGAAAGACCATTATTATATACGCATTTTTATCCCACAAAAGGGGTCTCATATAAAAGAAGATACACTATTTTTGGGAGAAAAGGCAGTGTCACGGATTAAAGGTGAGGGTGAAATGCCCTATCTCTTTAAATTTATTCCAGCAGGGGCTCAAAAAGATACGGCTATCTCTTTCTGGCAGATGATACCCTTGAACAATATCTTCTTCATATCCCATGAAAATCTCCTGAACCTTACAGGGGAATCAGAGGGTATTACATTCCTTATACCTGGTGGAAGAGAGAATATCAGGATTATTATCATTCATTATCCTGATTCCAGCCATTCCAGGGAATCCATGGAAAAACTTGTTCAAGGTTATTTTTCACAGAATCAAAATCCCCAGAGCCCCCCTTTAGTAAAGGGGTCTGGGCACCCTTCCAGTGGATTGATCGGTGGATTAGATGAATACAAAGGCAAGAAGGGCGATAAAACGGTAATAGTAAAGGTGCAAAATAATTTCCTGCTGCTATCAATTGGAGTTAATGAGACAGAGGTTAAAAATGCCCTCTTTGAATCTCTTAAAACCCTGCCCCACACATAAATTATGTGCGGGATCTCTGGAGGGGAAATGAAAAGGGTTCTGATCTTTTTTATCGGCGGTATTGTTGCTTCAACAGCAGGTTTTTTCATCGGTTTGCCTTTTTCCAATCGGCTCCTACGATGGGTTATTGTAGGGGCATGTATCAGTATATTCTGTCATGGGTTTGATGTCAGCTCACCTAATTCCTCTAAAACCACCCTCATGAAAGGGGGGCAGGGTGGGATTATTGGTGGATTGGCAATAGTGTCAGGATGGTTTTTTGGAAAGTATATTACATATACCATGGTTGCTTGGCCATTTTTTGGTATAATTATTGGATTAACTGATCCATCCAAGATTGGAGTAATTACAAGAATAAAAAAAACAGTATTTGGTTTTGCAGGCGGCTTTATTGGAGTTCATTTCTTCCCCTTTCTCTTTTTTGGAATATTTCCATTTCTTGGTTTACCTTTCATGGCATGGGATATTGAGAAGATGGGACTAATTCTCTCCGGTGGAACCGTTGCACTGGGAATAGCACTTGGAGGCAAAAAGAGATGAGTGAGAAAATAAAGGGATTAAGCAATTTAAAGATTTTCAATGATATTTCCAGAAGAGACTTTCTTAAAGGTATGGCTTACGGAGCCGTTGCACTTTCTTCACTCTCTCTATCAGGATGCTCAAATGAAGTTCAACCATCCCGCTCAGGGTTACAAGGGGGGGGATTTACTCAGGAAGGAAAACCTCTCCTTGTTGCAGTAGAAGGGAATGACCCTCAAAAGATGCTTGAGAAGGCAATTGATGCACTGGGAGGGCTAAAACCCTTGCTCGGCAAAGGTAAAAAGGCATTAATGAAAGGAAATTTCGTATTCGCTCAGCCTTTTCCTATCACCACTGACCCGCAAATTGCCCTCCTCTTTGGAAGGTTTTTAAAAGATGCTGGTTTTGAGGAGGTCAGTGTATTTGATGCACCCGGGACATATCTCATTGACTCTAAGGAAAAGAGCTTTGACCTTCACAGACTCCTTGAACAGAAGAATCCTTACGGAATCCGTTTCTATGCAGGTGATGCCGGTGAGAGAAGCGAATTTATCATGACACAAAATCCGCAATGGCAGAAATATCCTGAGATAGGAGTTCACAACAACATATATACATCCCCTGTAATTATCAATATGCCATGCCTCAAACGGCATCATACCTCTTATCTGACATGTGCCTTAAAGAACAACTTTGGCGCTATCTATGGACCGCAACGGTGGGATGCCCATATCCGGGGTGAAGGCCTGAAAAAAATGACCCGGTTAAAGGCTGAATCGAGGCAGAGGGATACATTTAAAAATATATACCATTTTATGGAGACAATAGCAGAATTTGCCGATGCTGTGCGCCCTGAACTGACATTTGTTGATGCACGGTCAATCCTTACCCGCGGGGGACCGACGGCAGGAATTGGAAAGATTCGCCCGGGGGTCAACCTGTTCATCCTGAGCCAGGACATGGTGGCAGTAGATGTTTATTGCTCCAAAATTATGGAAAGGCATGATGATACTTATTCAACAGAGATGATACTCCCTTATTTAAAGGCATCTGAAAAATTAGGGCTCGGGACAATGGACATGAGCAAGATAAAGATATTGGAATATTCTGTCTAATAAATCCTGCACCTTCCAATGGGGTATTAGACCCCGCTGGAAGGATTTCTTTAATACCTATTCACCCCGCGCTTTGGGTTCAAAAGTCTAAATCGGAATTTG
>JACQQJ010000139.1 GCA_016207035.1 Nitrospinota bacterium
ATGAAAATCTATTTAAAATAAAGATAGAACTCATTCATAGTTTGTGGAATTCGCTTTCTCGAGGGTGTTTAAATGAAATATGAACCTGTCATTGGTTTAGAAGTGCATGTCCAGTTGAATACAAAATCTAAGATGTTCTGCTCCTGCAGCACAGAATTCGGTGCAGAACCTAATAAAAATACATGTCCTATATGTCTGGGAATGCCAGGTGTTTTACCTGCAATAAACAGAGAGGCAATAAATCTTGCAATAAAGACAGCACTGGCTACCAATTGCAAGATTGCACCTTTTAACAGGTTTGCGAGGAAAAATTACTTTTATCCTGATCTGCCAAAGGGGTATCAGATATCTCAATATGAGCTGCCCCTTGCAAAAAATGGGCATATAGAGATAGTAACAAATGGAAAAATAAAGAGGATTGGAATAACCAGAGTCCATATGGAAGAGGACGCTGGAAAGTTGATACATGGAGAGAATCTCAGGAGTCATGATTCAAGCTATGTAGATATGAACAGGGCAGGGGTTCCTCTTATGGAGGTTGTAAGCGAACCAGATATCCATTCTCCTGAAGAGGCAAAGGAGTATGTGACAAGACTGAAGTCAATTCTAAGGTATATTGAGGTCAGCGATTGCAATATGGAGGAGGGGAGTCTGAGATGTGATGCCAATGTATCTATCCGCCCTGTGGGAAGCAAGGGCTTAGGGATAAAAACTGAAGTAAAAAACATGAACTCCTTCAGATTCCTCCAAAAGGCATTAGAATATGAGATTAAGAGGCAGATTGATATCGTAGAAGAAGGCGGGAAGATAATTCAGGAAACAAGGCTATTTAATCCTGATAAGGGGATAACCATATCTATGAGGGGGAAGGAGGAGGCACATGACTACAGATATTTCCCCGAGCCTGACCTTGTTCCAACAGAGATTGACAGCACATGGATAGAAGATATACGGGCAACACTCCCAGAACTCCCTGACGCAAAGAGGAAAAGGTTTGTAAAAGAATACGGCCTGCCTGAATATGATGCCGAAGTTATAACAATATCTAAATCCATTGCGAACTACTTTGAGAATTGCATAAAACTCTATAACAAGCCAAAGATTATCAGCAACTGGGTGATGGGAGAGGTCTTGAGGACTTTAAAGGATGAAGATTTTGAAATTGAGAAATATCCTGTAACTCCTCAAATGCTGACCGGGATGTTTAATTTAATTGATAATGGAACAATCAGCGGGAAGATAGCAAAGACAGTGTTTGAGGAGATGTATAAAACAGGAAAATCCCCTGAAAATATTGTAAAGGAGAAGGGGCTTGTCCAGATAACTGACGAAGCTGAGATTATCAAGGTTATTGATGAGATAATCGCATCAAATCCAAAAGAGGTGGCAGACTATAAGGGTGGTAAAGAAAAGCTCCTCACATTCTTTGTCGGACAGGTGATGAAGATAAGCAAGGGCAAGGCAAATCCACAGTCAGTTAACAATTTGCTGAAAGAGAGACTAAAAAATAATCCATCTTTAACTAATCCCTAATATCTAATCCCTGATTCTATATGGACTACATAAAATTCCTCGGGACTGCCGGGGCGAGAATGGTCGTGGCAAAACAGTTACGATCATCAGGAGGTGTATGGTTATCTTTCGGAGGAACCAATATTTATTTAGACCCGGGGCCAGGGGCACTTGTCAAATGCTGGTCAAGTAAGCCAAAGCTCGACCCGGGTAAATTGGATGGAGTAATTCTCTCTCACAAACATTTAGACCATTCAGGGGATGTAAATGCTATTATTGAGGCAATGACAGAGGGGGGATTTAAAAAAAAAGGTATTGTATTAGCCCCTGATGATGCCATAAACAGCGACCCGGTGATTTTTAAATATCTCAAAGATTATGTAAATAAAATAGAGGCTTTGAAAGAGGAACAGAGCTATTCTGTTAATGGAGTAAGTTTTTCCACATCCAAAAGGCATGTCCATCCTGTAGAGACTTATGGACTGACATTTCACCTTCCTAAAGGGAAGCTCTCATTTATTACAGATACAAAATATTTCCCTGACCTCTCTACGATGTATAAGAGTGATATTATTGTCATTAATACTGTCCTGCTTAAACCGAGAAATGATATAAAGATAGACCATTTATCCATAAACGACTCAAAGATATTAATTAACGAACTCCGTCCAAAGGCTGTAGTCCTTACACACTTTGGAATGTCCCTATTAAAGGCAAAGCCATGGGAGATTGCCGAGAGACTTTCACAAGAGACAGGTGTAGAGGTAATTGCTGCAAGAGACGGGATGCAATTAAATTTAGAGGAATTACTTTCATCTGAAAATACCTTTTGCTACAGAGAACACAACGTGGCAAAGCCACAACCAAAGAAATAGAACGCAGATTAAACAGATTTAAACGGATTTACGCCGATTTCAAAAGAACAAAAACCTGATTAGCCACAGAGAACACAGAGGTCACAG
>JACQQJ010000147.1 GCA_016207035.1 Nitrospinota bacterium
GCTTAAGACTGAATTGGCCCTTGATGGAGATAGGTATAAAAAAGATGAATATCTTGAATCGGTGAGAACCCTTATTCATCATATTGAGGACCTTCAGCTTGTGTTCATCTCTAAAACAAAGTTAAGTGATTGGGGGTTGAATGGGCAGGTAATTACCCCTGGTATTGACCCCAATGAATACAATGGCTATCACGGCTCTGACCCGAAGGTATTGAGGGTTGGAAACTTTATGAAGAGAAGGGATATCATGATGGGGTATTCTCTTCAGGAGAAGATACTAAAAGGGGCAAGGGTCAAGGATAATAATATAATAGATGAAATTCCATCTACCCTCCTTGGTATCAATGAGCCATCTGACAGAGGGAGGTTCACAGAAAGCTGGGATGACCTGAAGGAGTGTTTTCGTTCCCATAGGGTGTACCTTAATACCACTGTAGATGGATTTGAGGATGGATATAACCTGTCAATGCTGGAGGCAATGGCGACAGGTATGCCAGTCGTATCTATAGCCAACAGGACTTCACCTATAGTTGATAATTATAACGGTTACATATCAAATGATATTGAGTATCTTTCGGAGAGAATAGGCTACCTGTTAAAGTTTGCAGATGAGGCCAAACGATTGGGAGAAAGGGCAAGGCAGACAATAGAGAGTAATTTTAATATAAGAGATTTTATAAAAAATTGGAATAAAGTATTTGAAGGGGCAAGGGGACAGAAAATAGCACCGAGTTGTGAGTTACGTGTTACGGGTTTAAAAACTCGAAACTCAAAACTCGAAACTCAAAACTCTAAGAACATCCTTCTCGCATATGTATCCTACCCTGTGACAACTGCGAGGTATATGGAGAGAAGCCTGAGAAAATCTCATAATGTTATAACATGCGGTCCCTCAATCGGCACGGAAACTATTAAGATGTGGAACCTGGAAAACATGAAAGAGGAGATAACACCTCATGATATATCATGTGAAGGCAATGTTTCAATGGAAGATATAATAGGAAGTAATGAGTATATAGCAAAGAGTAATGAAATTTTCTTACCTCAAAACTCTAAACTCAATACTCAATACTTACTTCCTGATCTGTTCCTATGGATTGAATCTGTCTATGGATACTTTCCAGGAGGTATTCAAAAGTTACCATTTCCAACTGCATGTTACATGATTGACTCTCATATCAATCTATCGTGGCATCTCCAGTGGTCCAAGCAGTTTGACTTTGTATTTGTTGCACAGAGGAGGTATATACCTGATTTTAAAAATGCAGGGTGTAAAAATGTATACTGGCTTCCCCTGGGATGTGATCCTGATATCCATAAAAAATTTGAGGCAGATAAGATATATGATATAGGATTTGTTGGCAGTGTAACCAAAAATCATATAAGAAGAAAGGGTCTCCTTGATAAGCTTTCAAGTCATTTTAATGTCCATGTAGAGAGGTCATTTCTCGAGGATATGGCACGCACCTTCAGCCGTTCTAAGATTATTTTCAATGAGGCGTTTAATGGCGACCTCAATATGAGGGTCTTTGAGGCACTCTCCACTGGCAGTATGCTTTTAACTGATAGTGCAAATGGAAGTGGTCTTACAGATTTTTTTAAAGATAGGGGGCATCTGGTGATATATGATGAAGATGATATTGTTGAGCTTGCGGGCTATTATCTTCATTATGAGGGGGAGAGAGAGGAAATTGCAAAAAAAGGAAGAGAAGAGGTTCTAAAGGGACACACCTATGACAACAGGGTAAATCAGATGATGAATGATATATTTAAACAGGAGTCAGGGGTCAGGAGACCGCTGCGAGCCCAGTTGGGCTGTCAGGAGTCAGGAGTAATGCAAAATGCTCAAGATTTAACACTGAATTCTGAAATTGAAGACCCACTTTTATTAGCGGCATTAAAACAAATAAAAGATAATAATTATGTGGATGCATTAAGAAATCTTACCTTTGCATTACAGGGAAGGGAGTTGACCTCTCTTGAGAGTTTTATACTCTATGTATCTCTTGGAGAGTGTTGTATAAAGCTGGGGAAGATAGATGAGGGTAGAGGGTTTTATGAAAAGGCTAAAGAGATAGACCATCAATCTGAAAAACCTTATATCGGTATTGGAGATACCTATGTACAGGAGTCCAGGTATAGTGAGGCAGTAAAGGAGTTTAAGTCTGCAGTAAGATTAAATCCAGGAAGTGATAGGGCATTTTACGGACTTGGCATCTCGCTCGGTAATCTTGATATGGTAAAAGAGGGATATGAAATGTTGAGACTGTCCTTGGATATTAATATAGACAACATACATGCACTTAATTTACACCTGAAATACTCATATGAATTGAATTCTCTCGATAGTGCAAGGGAGTATCTTTTAAGATATCTCGAACTACACCCCGCCAGCCTTGATATACTCTATGCCTTAAGCAGGCTCTATTTTAAAATGGAGAGGTATGAAGATGCAAATGATGCTATTGAAAAGATATTACTTTTTAATTCAGGGCATCATAATGCCTTAGAGTTAATGAATATTATAGATACGAGGTTAAAAGGTTAAGAGATAAAAGGTTTAATCTTTTAGCCTCTTAGCCTTTTAACCTTTTCCTGTATGGGTATATTTCAAAAAAATATTGAAGTCCTCGATAGATTTGATCATACTCTGTCAGAAAAAATAAAAAAACTAACACTATCAGAGGATATTCAATTTACCGCTGACGGAATGATTCTGTCTGATTCCAGCAACAGAGATATATTTTTCAGAAGCAGCGATACAGGCAGAGGGGTATCAAAAATAACTGACCATGGCTACCTGAGAGATAGTGAAGTAATAATAATATGCGGTTTCGGGCTTGGCAGGCATATAGCTGATATCATAAACTCTACACCCCAGAGTGTATTTATACTTGTCATAGAGTCTGAGATAAAAATATTGAGAGCTGCACTTGAGGTGATAGACATTGAACCTATTCTTTCCTGCGGGAGGGTAAGTCTATCAGTTGGAGAGGATAGTATATCCGCGGTCCTTAACAGGGTGGAGGACTATTTTGGGGTTTTTACTATCCGTGATATAAAAGTAATAAAATATCCTCCCTCTATTAAATTAAATCCGTCATATTACATTGAGATAGATAAAAGGATAAAAGAGCTTCGGGATTTAGCCAGATTTAACAGGGCAACCCTTGAGAAATTCACCCCCCTATGGCAGTCACATATATTCAATAATCTTATATCCATCTTAACGAAACCTGGCATTAGAGGATTATTTGGCAAGTTTAAGGATAAACCGGCAGTAATTATCTCGGCTGGCCCATCCCTCGATAAAAATATAAAGTGGCTCTCCACGGCGGTCGGTAAGATTGTTATCATCTCAGTGGATACTGCAGTCAGAACACTTATCAATAATAATATAAGCCCTGATTTTATAGTATCCCTTGATCCGCTTCTGGAGAACTACTCCCACTTAGAAGGATTGGAAAATAAATTAAAGAATGTATATCTTGTTGCAAATCCTGTTACCTATCCTGAGATAATAAAGAGATATATGGGCAACATATTAATAATGACCTATGGAGATCCCCTTATGCACTGGTTTGAGAAGTTCATAGGGGAGAGGGGAGAGACAATTGTTGGCGGTTCAGTTGCAACCTCTGCCTTTGATTTTGCATATAAACTTGGTGCAAATCCAATTATATTGGCAGGTCAGGACCTTTCATTTTATGGCAGAAGGGCATATACAAGTGGAAGCTATTATAATGAGAGGTGGATTGATGAGGTCTGTTCTCACGAGACCCTCTCAACAAGGCATGGCAGCACAGTTTTGCTTGAGTCTGAAAGAGAGGCAGACGATTTCTTCTCAGGGATAGTGATAACATCAAATAAGATGTTAAGCTGGAAGAGGTGGTTTGAGACAATGATAAAGAAAATCGAGATATATTGTGTAAATGCAACAGAGGGTGGCGCAAAAATAGAAGGTGCTGTTGAGAAACCTTTAAATGAGGCTATTCATCTATGGTGCAAAGGGGGTATACCTACGAAGGATATTATAAATCACTATCTCAAAACGGTTAAAAGACCTGATATTAATCAAATCTATAACAATATGGTAAAACTCAGTATGGATATAAAGGGGATACAGAAGCTGAGTAGTGATGGGGTTGAGATATCAAATGGGCTTATGAACATCATGAATAATTATGATAGTAAGGGTAATCATATACATTACTATTTAGAGAAAATGAGTCTCCTTGCCATCCAGATGCTGGATTCAAAAGAATTCTTTGATATTAACAGATGGGGTATTGATTCCCTTCTTGATAGGGTAAACCTTACTATGAGACAAAAGTCCGGTGTATCTGCCTCCTTGATTGATACTATCAAATCGTATCAAATGTTCTTTCACGGTATACATGATATATGCAGGAGATTCAGCTATCATCTCGATAAAGGGATTCAGGAAATCAAAACGAATTTCAGACACGAATTTACACACACGGACACCAAAATATCCAATGACCAGATTGCAATAACCAAATAGGCTCCAATAACCAATAATCAAACAACATGTTTGAGAATTTGGTTATTGGCGAAATAAAGAATCCAATTTAATATATCTATGGACACAAAACTTAAAATCCTCGTTGTTGGACCAATCTATGGTGGCTCGCTCCCGACTGCACATTACACTGTCTCAGCATTGAAAGAGATGGAGCATGAGGTTGAGTTTCTGGACTTCAGTACCTTCAGAGATTCCTACTTTAAGATTGATACTGTTACAAAGGATAATGAACACAGGAGGTCGCTCAAGGATATATATATTGGCTTTCTCGGAGAGATTGCAATGGCAAAGGCAGCATCATTTCTGCCAGAACTTATCATTGTTATTGCTCAGGCCCCTCTAACTCCTAAGGTAATTCAGAGAATAAAGGGGGGAGGGGCATTTGTATCATTCTGGTTTGTTGAGGACTTCAGGACCCTTTTATACTGGAGGGAGGTGGCACCTTACTATGACTGCTTCTTTACAATTCAGAGAGGTGAGTTTTTTGATGAGTTAAAAAAATTTGGGGTAAAAAATTATTACTACCTCCCTCAGGCGTGTTCTCCGGATGTTCACAGGGCGGTTCATCTGACAGAAGAGGATAGGAGGATATACTCCTCTGATATCTCATTTATGGGGGCAGGATATTTCAACCGGAGGATATTTTTTCAGGGGCTGATTGATCTTGATTTTAAGATATGGGGGACAGAATGGGATTACCTCTCTCCCCTTGTTAGATGTATACAGAAAAATGGTGAAAGGGTGTCACCTGAAGAATATGTAAAGATTTTTACTGCGTCAAAAATAAATTTGAACCTCCACTCATCATCCTACCATGAGGGGATTGACCCTGCCGGCGATTTTGTAAATCCGAGGACCTTTGAGCTGGCTGCATGCGGGGCATTTCAGTTAGTAGATTATAGAACTGAGTTAGATAGCCTGTTCAAAATTGGAGAGGAGGTAATCTGTTACAGAGATTTAAGGGACTTAAGGGAGAAGATACAATATTATCTGGTACACCAGGATGAACGGGAAAAAATATCAGCAAGGGCAATGGAGAGAGCCCTTAAATCCCATACCTTTAAAGATAGGATGGGGGAAATGCTTGCAGTTATACTTGAAAAGTCCCCACTTAATTCTCCTTTATTAAAGGGGGGGCGGAGGGAGATTAAAAGGCAGGGGATAAATAATGTAGAAGGCATGATAAAGAATGCTGGTAGAGATACAGAACTGAAGAATTTTCTTTCACAGTTCAGGGGAGAAGAAAACCTCTCTCTTAAATCGATTATTGAGGCAATAGAGAATGGAAAAGGTTCTCTGACAAGAACAGAGGCAATATTTTTAATGATGGAGCAGTTCCTGACAGAGAAATAGCCACTTTAAACCAAAAGATGCATTTAAAACTACAGGGAGTACAGAGAATAATATAAGATAAACCAGATTACATAAATCAATAGAACAGTGAAACAATGAAATAATAGGAAAAATGAAAAATATTCTCATCCTCAATCTTACCCGAATGGGTGACCTCCTCCAAACTACTCCACTAATTGCAGGACTAAAGAAAAAATATCCTGACTCAAAAATCACACTCCTTGCAAATAAGACCTTTGCAGGTATATGCAGCGATATCCCCTTTATTGACGAAGTATATACATTTGATATAAAACAATTTACACCAGAATCAGGGGGGGAGGAACCATCACTCCTTAAGATATACCGTTATTTAGATGGATTAGTAGACAGGGTGAAGTCAAAAAACTTTGACACGGTAATAAATTTAAGCCATTCAAAGCTCACAGGGATATTTTCATCTCTCCTGAATGCCCCTGATATACGAGGGATTACCTCTACTGATTATGGGCACAGGGTTATAAGGCATCCGTGGCTTAACTACTTTTGCAATATTATATTTAACAGACATTACAACAGATTTAATCTTGCTGACATATATCAAAAGAGTGGAGATGTGGAGCCTTTCAGCAAAAAGCTCTTTTTAAACATATCAGAGGGTGGGATGATATTTGCCGACGAATTTTTAAAGAGAAATGGTTTTAAAGAAGGTGATATGCTGGTCGGCTTTCAACCTGCCTCAAGTCGTCCTGACAGGAGGTGGTCTTCGGATTCCTTTGCAAGGCTTGGATTAGAGCTTATGAAGAGATACGGTGCAAAGATAATAATCTTTGGGGTACCGTCTGAGAAAGGGCTGGGAGATGAGATTCAGGCTAAGATGAACAACCACCTCAATCCCCCTTTTTTAAAGGGGGAAGTAAAGGGGGTTATTAATGCAGTAGGTAAGACCTCTGTTGGTGAACTGGCATCACTTTTAAAGAGGTGCCATCTCCTTATTACCAATGATACAGGGACGATGCATATAGCAGCAGCACTGGGGACGAGGATAGTAGCCCTTTTCTTTGCCCATGCCCTTGTGCATGAGACAGGTCCATATGGTGAGGGGCATATAATATTGCAGGCGGAGATTCCCTGTTCCCCATGCAGTCATCATACAAATTGTAAAAATCCTCTCTGTAAGGATTATATAACTGTAGAGGATGTTATAACAGCAGTGGAAATATTAAAAAGTCAGGAGTCAGTGGGCATCGGCGAGATCAGTCGAGCCATCAGGAATAGGGGATTGGAAAAGATTTACCATGGTCAATTTCAAAAGGTAAAACCTTTTTATTCTTCATTTGATAGTGATAATATGATAGAATTTTTGCCATTAATAAAAAGGCCGGTAGATTTAAGTGATATTGTTGGATATGCCTATAGGGCCATGTGGAAAAAGGTTCTCGTGAGTAATGGCATATTAGGTCGTTTTCAACCTTCACCACTGATTGAATCAGGGGTCAGCCTTCACTGTAAAGAGATAGCAGAGAAAATCAAAAATCATTTTGAAATTCGAACGGATACAACTGCCAATCAGCTTGACGATGTACTTACTTCGTTTGGTAAGTTGATAGAATTGGGTAAAGAGGGTATCTCCGTTACCCATGATATAATAAAAAAGGTATCAAAAGCTAAGTTTGATGTTGAGGATATAAAAGAATTGGGAAATAAGATTAATTGTATAGATGAAAATATAAACCTTATCAGCCTGACAGAACCGTCAACCGGACCAATTGTAAGTATGTTTAAATTTTCTAAAGAAAATCTTCAGGGCAACAATATTCTTCCCCTTGCAGAAGATACCCTTCAACTCTACAACAATCTTACAACAGAAGCAAAATTAATGAAACAATTGTTAGAGGGGATACAATACATTTTTCAGGTATCTTGATAAAATCTGAAATAGGTCTAAAAATTTTAAAATGGATATAAAAAAAATAACAGAGGGGAGTCTGGATAATCTCAGAGAACATCTGCAGAAACTGATACCTGCCTTGCAGATAACAGCAGATTCCTTCAGGGTAAAAGGGGAAGAAGAGGCTAATAAGAATTATTTAATCTGTATTGAAGCGCTTCAACTATTTGATGAACTGATTGATGGTATAAAAAGGCTATTCAATATAGATTTTTCAAAGATGTTAATCAATGGAGAGACAATTCAGAGTCGCAAAGAGAAGCTATTGAAATTAACATCAAATATGCATTCTGCCCAGGTCAATCAGGATTGGATTACCCTTGCCGATCTTCTGGAATATGAACTCACCCCTCTTATAGAGGATTGGATATATATAATTCCTTCATTACAACATGAGATTAAGGTAATTTATCAGTAGATTTAATTTGCTGAGAAATATATTCATGGGGCAAGATGATCTTACAAGATTTATCGGTTTATCATTTCTCGTGCATGTAGCATTAATATTATCTACTGGCTACCTGTCCCTTGAGAATAAAAAGGCATCACCAATTCGTGTCAGATTGGTTGAAATTCTGGATAGTAAAGAAGAGACAATCTTTCCTACCTCACCTTCTCATTCCCAGATCCATGAAAACAGTGATCATATGGAAATGGATACCGGGGAAAAGGGTGTTTCTTTTCAGTCGGCTGATAATAAAAAAACAGAATCAAAAAAGGGGAAATTTTCAGATCATTTACTTAATTCTCATGTAAAGGGAGACAAAAATGTTTCTGACACAAAACTCTATAGAAAAACAGATATAGTCTCTGAAGCACAGGACTATGATAAAGACACAATACCCCTCGATACTAAAGAATTTAAATATAACTCATATTTTGATTCTATAAGGAGGAAGATTAGTTCGGTGTGGAGATACCCTGAGGAGGCAATGTCGCTGGGTATAGGCGGGAGTTTGACATTGAGGTTTTCTCTATCTAAAGATGGCACCCTTCTCAGTGTGAAGCTCCAGAAATCAACAAATTACCTGATACTGGATAATGAGGCTATCAGGGCAATAAAGATAGCTTCCCCCTTTGATAAATTTCCTGATACTATTGAAAAGAATCAATTGAACATTGTTGCAACATTTTCATATAAACAGTATTTTATCTCTCAGAATGAAATGCTGTAATATCATATAGTTAAATTGTCTTGACAGGGGATAAAACTGTATGCTACTAAAATCACTGTTATGAGTACTATAGCTGCCAATGTAAGGGATGTATTCCAGAGGATGAAATTGGCAGCCGGGAGGGCTGGGAGAGACCCGGAATCGCTGAGATTAGTTGCTGCTACCAAGTCTGTGGATGTTCACTGCATACTGGAGGCCATATCAGCAGGGGCAACAATTATCGGTGAGAATCGTGTTCAAGAGGCAAGGGGAAAATTTAAAGAGATTTATGGTGAGCAAAGCGAATCTATTCGCAAGGGAGTTCAGTGGCATCTCATAGGCCATCTCCAGACCAATAAGATAAAATATATATTTGATATCTTCAGCCTTATCCATTCAGTAGATAGCCTGCCACTTGCAGAGGAGATTCAGAGAGGGGCAGAGAAAAGGGGGCTTACGACAGATATTTTAGTAGAGGTTAATATATCAGGTGAGAAGACTAAATTTGGTGTCCTCCCTGAGAGGGTAATTGATCTTGTTAAAGATATATCAAGACTGAAAAATATCATCGTAAAGGGGTTGATGACGATACCCCCACCCTCAGAATCCCCTGAAGATTCACGAAGATATTTCAAAATGCTCCGTATCTTGAGAGATGACATCAACAGAGAGGGAATAGATATTAAGGAATTGTCAATGGGGATGTCAAAAGATTTTGAAGTGGCAATAGAGGAAGGTGCTACACTGGTAAGGATTGGTAGTGCCCTATTTGGGGAGAGAAAGGAATGACTATACGGGATAAACAGAAAATAGACAAGAAGATTGCATTCATCGGTTCTGGTAATATGGGTGAGGCATTGATAAAAGGAATAACAGCCGCATCTATTTTTGACAATAAAGATATAATTGTTACCGATATCATGAAAGAGAGGCTTGAGCACATAAAAAAAATATATAAGGTGAATGTTACAACAGATAACAGACATGCTGTAAGTAAATCTGATATAATAGTGTTAGCATTAAAACCTCAGATAATTGCAAAGGTGATAAGTGATGTTACAGACCTAATAGGTAAGAGTAAGCTGATAATAACCATTGCAGCAGGGATAACGGTAAATTCAATTCATACAATACTCGGGAAAAGGGTAAGGGTAATAAGGGTAATGCCAAATACACCTGCGATAATTCAAGAGGGGGTTTCTGCTATTGCTTGTGGTGACGGCATCTTGAAAGAGGATTTGAAGATAACGCAGAGGATATTCCGTGCTGTGGGTAAAACCGTAGTTGTAGAGGAGTCAATGATGGATGCTGTAACAGGTCTCAGTGGGAGTGGCCCTGCCTATGTATTTTTGATCATTGAGTCCTTAACAGATGCAGGTGTAAAAATGGGGCTACCAAGGGACATATCAAGGGTATTATCTATTCAGACTATTGTAGGATCTGCAAGGCTTGCTCTTGAGACAGGAGAACATCCTGGTAAACTCAAAGATATGGTTACTTCGCCAGGTGGGACAACCATTGCGGGGCTCCATGCCTTAGAGGAGGGTGGGTTGAGAGCGGCACTGATTAATGCAGTAGAATCTGCTACAAGAAAGTCAGAGGAGTTGGGAAGGCGTAGGGATTGAGGAATAAAAAATGTTTGTAATTGGAAATTTGCTCAGTGCAGTGGCGAGGGTTCTGGATATGGCACTGAGTTTATATATGTGGATTATAATCATACGGGCACTTATCTCATGGGTTAATCCAGATCCTTATAATCCGATTGTTCAGTTTCTCTATGGGATTACTGAACCAGTCCTGTCACCTATAAGGAGGTTAATTCCTGTTTATATCACCGGAATAGATTTTTCACCAATAATCGTATTTCTTATAATTACTTTTCTCCAGAATTTTCTTATTTCAACCTTGATGCAAATAGCCATGCGATTACATTAAAAGAAAAAAATTAAGGAGAAATGGGGAAATGGAGAATAAGGGGGAAAAAACAATGATAGATTTAACAAGGATGCACAGGATTTTCAGGATTGATATTTATCTCGTATATCCCTGTTTGAATTCTCTCCCTTTCTCCATCCTCTTCCCCCTTTCTCCTTATTATAAGGAGGTTATGAAAGATGAAGATCTCTCCTATTGATGTGAGGCAGCAGCAGTTTAAACTTAAGTTCAGAGGTTTTGATGTTGAAGAAGTTGACAACTATTTAGAGTTGATAGCAAATGAATTGGAGGAGCTAAACAGAGAAAATGAGAGCCTAAAAAATGAATTGAGAAAGAGGGAACAAGAGCTTGGAGAGTGTAAAAATGATGTGAATGATTTCAAGAAGATGTTTGCCGCTGTTCAGGATTTCAGGAATGAGGCCTTTGAAAAGGCAAATCGGGAATCGCAGCTTATTATAAAACAGGCAGAGATGAAGGCATCAGAGATTCTCAAGGAGGCAGAGGAAAGGCGCCTCGCGATAGAAAAGGAGATTGCCGAACTTAAAGTACAGACGATGCAATTTGATGTACAATTTAGAACTATCCTGGAAAATTATCTAAAACTCCTTGACTCTGCTCGGAATGAGAAAGTGCAAGCAGGAGAGAAAAGATAGATTTGTTTATATTTCATCTTAACAACAGTAACCTCTCTAAAATAAATCCCGCACCTTTCATTGGGGTATTGAACCCCGCTGGAAGGATATTATTTATACCGATTCATCCCCGTAGCAAGCTGCGTATTCTGGGAGGGTGCGGGATAAAGGTCATTCTATAGACTATAAAGGTTTTACATTGAATAAGTTAAGAATGAAGGAAGACGAAAATAATGTCATACTGGGCGTCAGGGTTCAGCCCCGTTCATCAAAAAATGAGGTTTGTGGCGTATTCAAGGATGAGATAAAAATAAAGCTGACATCACCACCGATTAATGGAGAGGCGAATGAAGGGCTGAGGGAGTTTCTATCAGATATACTTGACATAAGCAAGGGTCAAATAGAGATAATAAGTGGACACAGGAGTAAGAGTAAATTAATAAAGATAAAAAATTTTAAAAAAGAGGGAATTTATAATTTACTGAGGGGCTATTGAATGGGAAAAAAGGATATGTTCAAGACAATAGAATACAATGGTGGAAAGGTGAGGCTTATTGACCAGACACGGCTTCCTTTAGAGGAAGTTTATGTTGAGTGTAATGATTTTAGGGATGTGGCGAGGGCTATAAAATCCATGCAGATAAGAGGTGCGCCAGCAATTGGTGTTGCTGCTGCAATGGGTATTGCTCTGGGTGCACGGGGTATTACTACAAATGACTTTCCTGTGTTCTACTCGGAACTACTGAAGATATGTGAATATCTGGCAAATACAAGGCCTACTGCTGTGAATCTCTTCTGGGCAATTGAAAGGATGAAATCTGCCGCTGATAAAAACAGGAATAGAGATGTGGAATCTTTGAAGGAGATTCTTGAAAAAGAGGCTGTAAAAATATGGCAAGAGGATATTTCAACAAACAGGAGTATGGGGAAGTGTGGTCAGGAGCTGATAGAGGATGGAGATACTATTCTGACACATTGTAATGCAGGCGCATTAGCAACAGGAGGGGAGTATGGGACAGCACTCGGTGTCATAAAGATTGCCCATGAGGAAGGAAAGAGGGTAAAGGTATATGCAGACGAGACAAGACCCTTCCTTCAAGGCTCAAGGCTTACTGTTTGGGAACTTGTTAAAGAAGGAATCCCTGTTAGATTAATTACAGATAATATGGCAGGCTATTTCATGGGTAAGGGTGAAATAGATAAAGTAATTGTAGGTGCTGACAGGATTGTGGCAAATGGTGATACTGCCAATAAGATAGGGACATATACCTTGTCAATCCTCGCAAAAGAGCATGGCATACCATTTTATGTAGTTGCACCTTTATCTACAATTGATATGAGCATACCTGAAGGGAGTAAAATACCCATAGAAGAGAGAAACCCACAGGAGGTAACTCACCTTAACAATAAAAGGATTGCCCCTGAAGGAGTAGAGGTGTCAAACCCTGCCTTTGATGTAACCCCCAATAAATATATAAGTGCCATTGTAACTGAGAAAGGGATTATTAAACCACCTTTTCTGGATAATATAAAAAGATTGTTTTAATTATGATTTTATATTTCGTAATTTAGATTTAACTGTTTCAATATGTGGATCTAGTGAAATTCTGATTTCTTTTTAGGATTAGGTTTTTCAGTTTCAGGTAAGATATTTCGATGTTGTAATGGGCCTGTTTCAGAGGAATCATCATGACTATCACCACCGAATGATATATCTCTTGTGAATTCAGGACAATGAAGGGAGCTACTCCCCTCATATTTAAATCTGAGAGTACATGCAGCACGCCATGCACAGACGACACATTCATGAGCACTTACACCCATGTTTCAATGTTATCATTATTCATATCTGATAGCAACTTCTCAATAGCAGCCTTCAGTTTTTGTTCTTCTTTCAGTGGTATCTCTTTTATAATCTTTCTTGTCTCCTTGTCTCTGACTTTGATTGCGAGATCTTTATATGTATTAAGATAGTAATCTAAATATCTATTTGCCATGATAAGGAGATTTCCTGCAGGCTGAGGATTTTTCTCATCTTTTTCATCTTTACCGTTAAAACTTCTACCATAAAGCAACTTTTTATCTGCTGCCCTCTTATTGGCTAAATCCTTTGCCTCCTGAGAAATCTCTACAATATCATCTAAACTATTACTTGCAAATTTTGTATAATTTTCAGTTATGTTCGCAGATTCGACATTTCTCCCCTCTATAATTTTACCGTTTATTTGTAAATTATTTATTTCCATATTAAAAATTCCATTCAGTGCAATCCCTTTGCCTTTTCTACAGGGTATTGATATTAGTAGTACAGCTTCAGCGAATACACATCATTCTTTTATTACCTATCTTATTATTCGGCAATTTTGCTTAAAACTTTAGATTCAGCTTCTTATTAACAGGTAACATACTGTCTATTAATACTTTTTTATAGAGGGTTGACAATTTTCAAATTGTGCTTTATATTATTCATAGAATAAAGGATATGAATCAAAGGAAGGTAATAATTCTATGGCTGAGCATAATGGATTGTCTATCAATAATATAATAATCAAACAAAATCTTACGATCAGGAAAGATGCTATAAATGTTGAGGCAAAAAGACTTCATAATTTTCAAAGTGCACAAAAGTTGATAAAGGGTGATATTAAAGAAAAGACAATTAAAATAACCTATGGAGTTGAAAAGGGTAAAAAAATTAATACCTATATCTGAAAGAACAGTAGGTTATAATAAATTGTTTCATTTAAAATCACTCATTTATTGAATAAAATTAAAATCCCAGAGAGATAGAGAGGGAGGCGGTGATTTCTATGATAAAAGGTATGAATTTCTATCATTTAGATAATAGCACCATTGAATTTATCGGTAATGTACTATTAACGGCAATTATAATAGGTATAGGTATTATTGTTTTTCTCATTCTAACAACATCTGTAGCCTCTCATCCTACGATCTGAATTCTTCAATGAATCATATAACCTGGTATACTATTCAAAGTAGTCAAATCATAATCTCCTAAAAGTTTTTCCTTTATTGTGATAAACTACAAAACGGGTTAAATCCTCATTAAAATTTTAAAAGACATTGTAAAAGCTGAGGTTAGAAATATGAGGATTCAGGATATGTATCCATTATCGTATCTTTTCTCAAATCTATAA
>JACQQJ010000148.1 GCA_016207035.1 Nitrospinota bacterium
AATAATTGAACACCTATAAAGAGGACATCTTTAATTTTTCATTATGAGAATTGAAAATTTATTTTTAGAAGGGGGGGGGTATAATGGTGAGGAGAGGTGGTGACTCTGACCTCCGCTGTTCATTCTGCGGAAAGAACCAGGATGAGGTAAAAAAGCTTATTGCAGGACCGACAGTTTACATCTGTGATGAATGTATAGACCTCTGCAATGAGATAATGATGGAGGAGTGGGGATATGATAAGGAAAATGTCTTTCAGCATATTCCAAGACCAAAGGAGATAAAGAAGATACTTGATGAATATGTTGTAGGGCAGGAGAGGGCAAAGAAGATCCTCTCTGTTGCTGTCCATAATCATTATAAAAGGATAGATAGCCATGTGAATATCAACGATGTTGAGCTGCAAAAGAGTAATATCCTCCTCATAGGTCCAACAGGGACAGGAAAAACCCTCCTTGCCCAGACCCTGGCAAGGATACTGAATGTCCCTTTTACTATTGCTGATGCAACTACCCTTACTGAGGCAGGTTATGTGGGAGAGGATGTAGAGAATGTCATATTGAGACTCCTTCAGGCATCAGATTACGATGTGGAAAAGACAGAAAAGGGTATTGTCTATATTGATGAAATTGATAAGATAAGCAGAAAATCTGAAAATCCCTCTATCACAAGGGATGTGTCTGGTGAGGGGGTTCAGCAGGCGCTATTAAAAATAATAGAAGGGACCATTGCCAATGTGCCTCCTCAGGGCGGCAGAAAGCATCCTCATCAGGAATTCCTTCAGATTGATACCACGAATATCCTCTTCATATGCGGAGGTGCCTTTGTAGGTCTTGAAAAGATTATAGAGCAAAGGACAGGAAAGCAGGCTATAGGTTTTGGCTCAAATCCCAGGGTAAGGGGGGAGAGAAATATTGGAGATACATTACGGCAGGTGCAACAGGAGGATTTGCTTAAGTATGGTTTAATTCCAGAATTTATAGGAAGGCTCCATGTTATTGCTACCCTTGATGACCTGGATGAAGATGCACTGGTTAAAATTTTAACAGAACCTAAAAATTCCCTCGTCAGGCAATATCAGAAATTTTTTGAGTTTGAGAGGGTTAAATTAAGATTTACTGAGAGTGCCCTACGGACGATATCCAAGGAGGCAATGAAAAGAAGGTCAGGGGCAAGGGGGTTAAGGGCGATATTGGAGGAGATAATGCTCGATACCATGTATGATATCCCCTCCCAGCTCGGGATAAAGGAATGTGTTATAAGTGAAGAGGTTGTAACAAAGAGAGAACAACCATTAATCGTATATGAGAAACAGGCAAGCTGAAGCTCAACAGTAATGAGCAATTAGTGACGAGTTAAAAAACTCATTGCTCATCGCTCATTGCTTATTTTAAAATGGAAGAAAAGAAAAAGATACAATCGAATGTACTACCCCTCATACCTTTGAGAGACATTGTCGTTTTTCCCCATATGATTATCCCCCTCTTTGTGGGGAGGGACAAGTCTATACGGGGGCTTGAAAATGCCCTATCAAAGGAGAAAGGGATTATACTTGCTACTCAGAAAAAGCCTAAAACCAACGACCCTTCTCCTGAAGATATACATGAAATAGGAACAGCAGCAGAGATACTTCAGATATTAAGACTGTCTGATGGAACTGTAAAGGTATTGGTAGAGGGTATAACAAGGGCGAGGATAGACTCATTTACTGAAAACAGCAGTTTTTTTGAGGTTAAGGTTGCCTTCTTAGAGAAGAAGACTGAAATATCACCTGAGGCAGAGGCACTCATGCGAAGTCTTTATGGGCTTTTTGAAGAATATGTAAAACTGAGTCAGAAGGTGCCGGCTGAGATACTCATGTCTATTCAGAATATCAATGAGCCGGGGCAACTGGCAGATACAATTGCAGCCCATATGGCAATGAAGACGAGTGATAAACAGAGATTGCTTGAGATAGTATCCCCGCATACGCGCCTTGAAGAACTTTATAAGATTTTAGAATCAGAGATTGAAATACTTCAGATAGAAAAGAAGGTAAGGGGAAGGGTAAAGAAACAGATGGAGCAGAGCCAGAAGGAATATTATCTTCAGGAGCAGATGAAGGCTATTCAAAAGGAACTGGGGAAATTTAATGAATTCAAATCAGAGATAGATGAGTTAAAAGAGAAGATTAAAAAGGCAAAGATGCCTGAAGATGTAAACAAAAAGGCACTGAAAGAGCTCAAGCGTCTTGAGATGATGCCTCCAATGTCTGCTGAAGGGACAGTAGTTCGAAACTATATAGACTGGCTTGTTGATATGCCATGGGAGTTAAGGACAAGGGATAAACTCAATATAAAGGAGGCTGAAAAGATTTTAAATGAAGACCATTATGGTCTGGAGAAGGTAAAGGAGAGGGTTCTTGAGTACTTAGCTGTAAGGCAGCTTGTTAAAAAGATAAAGGGTCCAATACTCTGTTTGGTGGGACCACCAGGCGTAGGAAAGACATCCCTTGGTAAATCAATAGCAAGGTCTACAGGGAGAAAGTTTGTCAGGGTTTCTCTTGGTGGGGTAAGGGATGAGGCAGAGATCAGGGGTCACAGAAGAACATATATAGGGGCCCTGCCGGGAAGAGTTATTCAGTTTATCAAAAAGGCAGGGACAAAAAATCCTGTGTTTATGCTTGATGAGATTGATAAGATGAGTATGGATTTCAGGGGTGACCCGTCGGCAGCACTTTTAGAAGTTCTGGATCCGGAGCAGAATCATGCATTTAATGACCACTACCTTGAAGTCGATTTTGACCTGTCCGAGGTCATGTTTATTACTACCGCGAATGTTCTTCATACAATCCCCCGGCCTCTACTGGACAGAATGGAGGTACTCAGAATGCCAGGATATACAGAAGAGGAAAAGGTGAGTATTGCGAAGCTCTTCCTTATACCCAAGAACATTAAAGATCACGGACTGAAAGAAAAGATGGTTCAATTTTCAGATGCTACCGTTCGAAAGATTGTCAGATATTACACGAAAGAGGCAGGGGTAAGGAATCTGGAGAGGGAGATTGCCAATATATGCAGAAAGGTAGCAAAAAGGATAGCCGCAGGAGGAATGGAGCTTAAAATCGTAACTATCTCTCCACGAAGTTTAATGAAATATCTCGGGGTCCCCCCGTATCGGGTGAGTAAAAAGGGAGAGAAGAGTGAGGTAGGGCTTTCCACAGGTCTTGCATGGACAGAATTTGGAGGAGAGATTCTCACTACAGAGGTTACCATTATGGATGGGAGAGGAAAGCTTACACTCACCGGACAACTTGGTGAGGTCATGCAGGAATCTGCACAGGCTGCCTTGAGTTATGTCAGATCAAAGTCGAAGGAGATGGGACTGAGTAAAAATCTGTATCAGAAGATAGATATTCATATACATGTCCCGGAGGGGGCTATTCCCAAGGATGGCCCTTCAGCAGGAATTACTATGGCAACAGCCCTCGTCTCTGCCTTGACAAGGAGACCGGTAAAAAGAGATGTTGCTATGACAGGGGAGATTACACTAAGGGGGAAGATCCTTCCCATTGGGGGAGTAAAAGAAAAACTCCTTGCTGCCCACAGGGGTGAGATTTATAATATCATACTGCCAAAAGAGAATGAAAGGGATTTAAAGGATATACCTGCAAATATAAGGAAGGTGTTAAAGGTTAGTTTTGTTGAAAATATGGATGAGGTTTTGAAAATTGCATTAGTCGAGCCTCCTCTCAATCCCCCAAAAATGGAAATAGGGTCTCATGGGGTAGACTATACTCCTGTCCAATCTTCAGTGCCAATAAATTAAAACGGTTTAAGATTTTTTAAACCCATAATTCCTTGACTCCTTAACTCCTGTTTTAATGAAAATCATCAGAGGCTCACGAAATATTAAGAATGGGATAAAAGATCCAATCCTGACACTTGGAAATTTTGATGGTGTCCATATTGGACACAAGGAGATATTCAGACAGGTAGTGGAGAGGGCTAAAGATGTTAAAGGAACCAGTGTGGTTTATACCTTTGAACCACATCCCTTACATGTGGTCGCACCGGCGAAAACCCCACCACTTCTTACTACCTTAAGAAAGAAGATAGAATTAATTGCAATGTCCGGCATAGATATAGTAGTTTGTGCTGATTTCACCAAGAGGTTTGCAGATCAGCATCCTAAGGATTTTGCCAGAGATACACTGGTAGAGAAAATTGGCGTGAAAGAGGTATTTGTGGGATACGACTATACCTTTGGAAAGGGGAGGGAAGGGAGTATTGCATATCTTAAAAAAATGGGGGAAGAATTTGGATTCAAAGTTACTGTTATAGATGCAATAACAGTTAATGGTCAGATAGTAAGCAGTACCCTTGTACGGGATACAATCGAAGAGGGTGATATGGAAAAGGCTATGAGATTACTGGGGAGATACTATTCTATTGAGGGGAAGGTAGTGGATGGTATAAAAAAGGGGAGTATAATTGGTTTCCCCACTGCAAATATAGATACATCCTATGATTTGATACCTCATACAGGTGTTTATGTCGTAAAGACAACAATTGATGGAGAGATTTTTAATGGGGTGGCAAATGTAGGTTTTAATCCAACTTTTCACAGGGATAGACTCAATGTAGAGGTTCATATACTTGACTTTGAGAGAGATATCTATGGTAAAAATATAGAGATATATTTCATAAAAAAGATGAGAGATGAAATTGACTTTGGCGCAGCAGAGGGACTGAAGAGGCAGATAAAAAAAGATATTGATTTTGCTCAGGAGATACTCACGGGTATAAGATTTAATTCATTGATTTAGATGATGCTGAAAATGGGAGGTGGCACCTCAGAGATGTATTGATGTGGTCTTGTGG
>JACQQJ010000156.1 GCA_016207035.1 Nitrospinota bacterium
AAAAGGGGGGCGGGGGGGATTTAAATTGGCAATATATGGGGCAGGGGAGCATACAGAGATGATCCTAAAGAATGCCCGGTGGGACGGATTGGAGATTGCCTGCATAATAGACAGGTCAGCCTTAAGACAAAAAAATGGATTTCATGGGTTTAAGGTCATTTCACCTGATGAGATAAAATCTCCCCCTGCCCCCCTTTTACAAATGGGACGGGACATCCATCCAGTGGATGGGTCGGTGGATTTCGATGCAATACTGATTTCATCCTTTACCTATCAGGAGGAGATATACTCAGAATTGATAGGTATGAATCTTCACGGTATAGATATAATCCGCCTTTATACCGATGATGATATTCTGAAGTCTATAAAAGAGAGGTATGCCTTTCACGACATGTCAGAAGCGGGAAGTCAGAAGTCAGAAGTTAGAATAAAAAATCCCAAAACTCGGGGCACCCAAGCAAAGCTTGGGTCGTCAAACCTCAAAACTCAAATCTTATTGATTCATCCCCCCTTTCCAATAAGTAATTATAGGCATAAAAAGGTACTACCTATAAATCTTCTATACTTATCAGCATATATTATGGAAAAAATACCAGATGTAGATATTGAAATCATGGATGGGCAGGTTGAGGACCTGTGCATGAATGAGATGTGTAAGAGGATTATGAAGAAGAGATGGGATATTATTGGTATTGGTTACTGGACTGCCCAGGCCCCTGTTGCATTTAAGCTTTCAGAATTTATAAGAAATAATACCTATGCACTTTTAATACATGGTGGCGTTCATCCCACAATTTGCCCTGAAGACCCCGTTTACTATTGCGATTATGTGGTGATGTATGAAGGAGAAGAGACCTTCTGTGAGATTGTCCAGGCAGTGAAAGAAGGTAGAAGCATGTCTGGTAGAAAAAGGTCTAGTAGAAACAGGTCTTTAGACCTGTTAAACGGCATAGCATACAGAGAAAAGGGTAAAGTAAAGATTAATCCCTCCCGTGATTTTATAGAGGACCTTGATAAAATCCCCTTTCCGAAGTGGGAGCTGGCAGGCGATCTGAAAATGTATAATTCTCCAATGCATGTAACAGGGGGGCTGAGACTCCCCATAATAGGTTCAAGGGGATGTCCCTATACATGCACATTCTGCTCTTCTCCATTGATATGGAATAGGAGGGTCAGATGGCGGAGGCCGGAAAGGATTGTGGATGAGATGGAAGAGGCAATAAAGAAGTTTAACATTAACCAGTTTCATTTCTGGGATGACAACCTGATGATGAAGAGGGGACATATTGTAAATCTGTGCAATGAGATTATAAAGAGAAGACTCAATGTCAGATGGTGTGGTCTTACCCGTTCCTCCCATGTGAATAAACATAAAGATATCCTTCCCCTGATGAAAGAGGCAGGTTGTATTGGAATTGAGATTGGTATTGAGAGTTTTACCGAGTATTCTACAGAGCTTGTAAGAAAGGGTGAGGGGATTGAGGAGATGGCGGAGGCAAGCAGGAATCTGGAAGAGGCAGGAATTGCCCCCCTCTATACCCATATGCTTTTTAACCCTGGAGAGACTATAACAGGTTATTATGAAAAACAGGTTTTTTTAAGCAGGGTTAACAGTAAAAATACAGCCTTTTTAGCTGACAGCAGGCTTGGTCAGGCATCCACGCCCCATAGAAAGACAGAGTTTGAAAGGGATGCAGAGAGTCTCGGGGAGGTATTTATTGAAGACCCATGTCATTATATACATCAGAGGGTAAATTTTATACCGAATAGCCTATTAGATGATGTCCCTGTAAAGATTAAAAATAACAGGGGTAGCCCCATCGGATTTCTTGAGGTAATACTTCAGGCTATGTTCGATTGGACTGAGGATATGATAGACAATTATATAAAGACCGCAGATCTGGTATGGGAGAGAATTGACGGAGAGAAGACTGTAAGGGAATTGTCAGGGGAGATTATGGACTTGCTCAATTTGAGCGATTACCACAGCAAGATGTTTGCCTCTCTCGCAATAGTGGGTCTGGCGAGGGAAGGTGCAATAAGGTCAAAGTAGAGAAATGACTGTTAGTATTCCAAAGGAGAAAGATAGGCTTTTAAGATGAAAAAGAAAGTTGGTAACATGCCGAGAATAAACGAAGCCACAGATACGGCTCCCTGCTTAATAATAATGGGTAAACCCCCAGCTCTGCTGGGGGACTCCCAGAGTTTGACAATTACTGGAATATAATTCTTTCATCTGAAAATACCTTTTGCCACAGAGAACACAGAGGACTCAGAGAAAAGATTTAACTTCTTAAATCTCTGTGACCTCTGTGGCTAAAATTTTATTTCCCTTTGTGAGCCAGAGGCTCATTAGTGTTTCGTATTACGAATTTTAAAGTTTGTCTAAAAAGCAGGTTTTGTAAATTCATAAATTCTCGATGGACACCGTTATGAATAGATGGACAACATCAATGATTCCTCCCCTTAAGGGAAGGTCGGGGCACCCATCCAGTGGATGGGTCGGGGTAGAAGAAATCCTCTACCTCCCCCGTCCCATCCTTTGTAAGGAGGGGATTGAGGGGAGGTAGAATTTAATAAAATATTTCCTCCTCTCT
>JACQQJ010000160.1 GCA_016207035.1 Nitrospinota bacterium
GAAAGAGGTGAGATAGAAAAGGTATCAGGTCTTCTTTTTAATGACCTCGAGGCTGTTGTTGAAAAAAAGTATGATATTATTAAAAAAATGAAGCTGTCTTTATTGTCAGCAGGTGCATTGGGGGTATCCATGTCAGGGAGTGGTTCTACAGTCTTTGGTATTTTTAAGGATTACCATTCTGCAGAACAGGCGGGTGAGTGGCTAAAAAGAGAAAAATGGGATCTCTTTTTAACTGAAAGTGTAATTAGCTTAGATAAAATCTATCCATGGGAGGTGATTGTTTAATGGAGATTACAGAGGTAAGGGTAAGCCCTGTAGAAGAAGAAAAGTTAAAGGCGTATGTATCTATAACCCTTGACAATTGTTTTGTAATACGCGATATCAAGGTTATAAATGGAAACAATGGCTTATTTATATCAATGCCGAGCAAGAAGAGGAAAGATGGAACTTTTAAAGATGTTGCCCATCCTCTTAATAATGATACCCGCAAGATGATAGAGGAGAGGGTCTTGCGAGAGTATAACGATGTATTGAAAAATAGGGACACAAGGGTGTGAAACAGGTTTGGAGTTTTTGATGAAATAAAATTCCTTTTATAGCTAACACTGGTTTTAATGCCCCGTGTGAGCCCCGTTAGATAGTAAACATCTAACAGGGTGAGCCTTCCCATTAGAAAGGCGAAGATTTTCTAACGGGGTTTACCCCTTAACTTTTTTTTGGGGCGTCGTCAAGCGGTAAGACACGGGTCTTTGGAACCCGCATTCGGAGGTTCGAATCCTCCCGCCCCAGATAGGTGTGTGAAACACACGTGCAATCGCAAAAGAAAGTCAGGCGTCAGAATTGGAGGGTTAAATGTCGAACAGAGGACTACTTATATTCTCAGGGAGGGCACATATTCCCCTTGCAAAGGAGATATGTAAATATCTTCATATACCCCTCGGTAAATCTCATATCTATGACTTTTCTGATGGTGAGATAGGAGTTAAGATTACTGAGAATGTAAGGGGGAGAGATATATTTTTAGTTCAACCAACTTGTTATCCTGTAAATAAAAACATCATGGAGCTTTTAATAATGATTGATGCACTGAAGAGGTCATCAGCTGAGAGGATTACTGCTGTTATACCATATTATGGGTATGCCCGTCAGGATAGAAAGGTAGAGCCCCGTGTTCCAATAACCTCCAAGCTTGTGGCTGATCTCATTACTGCTGCTGGAGCAAGCAGGGTGCTCACTATGGACCTCCATGTAGGCCAGATTCAGGGATTCTTTAATCTTCCGGTAGACCATTTATACGCAGCCCCTATTCTTATTGAATATATAAAGAAAAAGAGATTAAAAGACCTTGTCATTGTATCACCTGATGCAGGGGGTGTGGAGAGGGCAAGGGCATTTGCAAAAAAGCTTAATACATCATTGGCAATTATTGACAAGAGGAGGGATAAACCAGGGGTAGCTAAGGTTATGAATATCATAGGAGAAATTAAGGGTAAGGGTGCAATGATTGTAGATGATATTATAGATACAGCAGGGACACTCATGGAGGCAACGAATGCCTTGTTAGTAAATGGGGCAAGAGAGGTATACGCCTGTTGCACCCATCCGGTTCTTTCAGGCTCGGCAGTTGAGAGGATAATGGAATCTCCAATAAAGGAGGTTATTGTTTCAAACTCGATACCATTAAATGATAAACATAAAGGATGCAATAAGATTAAGATATTATCAGTATCAAAACTTTTAGGAGAGGCTATAAGGAGGATACATACTGCTACATCGGTGAGTTCATTGTTTCGATAACAGTCTTCGTGATAAATTTTTTAAGGAACATCTTTTATTTTTAAATATGATATTAACAGGGAGATTTTAAAATGGAAAAGTTACAATTAGGCGTAAGGGAGAGAGAGAAGAGAGGAAAGGGTAGCTGTAAAAAGTTAAGAAGGGATGGAATTGTCCCTGCCATCCTTTATGGCGGGGAGGATAATATACCTCTGATGATAAATTCGAAGAAGCTTCTGAAGGCATTGGAAACTGCTGCAGGGATGAATATAATCTTGAATTTAAGGTTTGAGGATGGAAGAGGGCATGAACGTTTAACAATAATAAAAGACCTTCAGAGGCATCCTTTAAGAAGAGATATCGTTCATGTTGATCTCATGGAGGTCTCTATGGATAGAGAGATAATAATAAAGGTAAAGGTAAGATTGGTTGGAGAACCTGTTGGAGTAAAACAAAAGGGTGGAATGTTGAGTCAGCAAATGCGGGAAATGAGGCTGACATGTTTGGCAGACCGTATACCGAATGAAATAACAGTGGAAGTATCTCATCTGGATGTTGGAGATGCAATACATATCAAAGATATTCTGGCTGGTGAGGGGATTAAAATATTGGAGTCGCCAGAGGCAACAGTGGCATCTGTAAGTATGCTCAAGGCAGAAGAGGTTAAGGCTGAGGCTGCAGTAGCTGCAGCACCCGCAGAGGCAGGGGTGACTGAACCACCTGAAGAAAAGGCAAAGGAATAGGAGAAAATTAAAAACGGAAGTTAAAATTCAGATGTCTGATTTTATGTTTATTCGTGCTTAAACAGGTAAAAGGATAGTCGTGAAGATGGTTGTGGGGCTTGGTAATTATGGTAAGAGGTATGAAAAGACTCGTCATAACATTGGATTTATTACTATTGACAGGTTAGCTTCGGAATACAATCTGCGTATAGATAAAAAATGCAATTTATCTTTGATTGGTAATGGGGTTATAGAAGGGGAGGATGTTCTTTTTGCAAAACCCCAGACATATATGAATCGGAGTGGTATAGCGGTAAATTCAATACTTACTGATAACTCCCTTTTGCCTTCAGATTTAATAGTTATTTATGATGATATTGATTTAAATCTGGGAACGGTTAAAAAGAAATTTAATGGAGGAGATGCAGGACATCGGGGTGTTCGGTCAATAATTGAATCCCTCTCTACCAGAGATTTTTTTAGAGTAAGAATAGGAATTGGTAGACCCCCTGAAGGTATAGATGCATCTGACTATGTTCTGAGCAAGTTTCACAAAGATGAATCAGAAGTTATACATAATTCCATTGAAAAGGCTTTTTATCTGATAAAGGAGATTATAAAAGAGGGGTCAAAGGGTTAATGGTTTAAACATGATGGAGAAGTTATATCCTGAAATAGGATATTCTCCATTTAAGCTTGTTTCTGTCCTTCCTTAAACCATCACCCTCTGACCCCTATCAATTTTTTTTAGGGAGGAGGAAGAAGATGGATAAATTTACTATCTTGGCGCCATTATTCGGTATAGGTGGACTTCTTGTTGCATGGGGAATTTATAGATATATAAAGAGGCAACCTGCAGGTACAGATGTAATGATAGAAATATCAGATCAAATATACGAGGGGTCAATGGTATTTCTTAAACGAGAATACAGCATCATATCTGCCTTTATTGTTTTATTATTTATTCTTTTATCCATCTTCATTGGTGTATGGACTGGGGTTGCCTTTGTGTGCGGTGGGTTATGTTCTATGCTGGCAGGGATCTTTGGAATGAAGGCTGCTACAAAGGCAAATGTGAGGACAGCCCAGGCAGCCAATATGTTTAAACCTGATACAGCAAAGGCATTGAGGATTGCCTTTTCTGGGGGGTCAGTAATGGGTCTCGCTGTTGCAAGTTTGGGTCTCTTTGGTCTTGGGATATTTTATTATTTATTTGGAGGTGACCCAAAAACTGCCTATGTTATAAGTGGTTTTGCGATGGGTGCATCTTCTGTCGCCCTTTTTGCGAGGGTAGGCGGCGGGATATATACAAAGACGGCAGATGTGGGTGCAGACCTTGTTGGTAAGGTGGAGGCAGGTATCCCTGAAGATGACCCGAGAAATCCGGCTGTTATAGCAGACAATGTGGGGGATAATGTAGGAGATGTAGCTGGGATGGGGGCAGATCTTTTTGAGTCCTATGTGGGCTCTGTTGTTGCATGTATTGCTATAGGGGCAACAGAAATTGCTTTTGCCGGAAATCCGCTTCCCTATATGTCGCTTCCCTTAATTCTCATTATGGGTGGACTTGTTGCATCTATAGTTGGTATCGGTTCTATGATAATTCTCGAGAAATATTCACCCCAGTCTGCATTGAGATATGCAACCTATATAAGTGCCGCCCTTTTTATTATATTTTCCTTCTCTGCAGTAAGGGGAATGGGAATATCTACAGGTATTTTTGGTGCAATCTTCTGTGGGGTATTGGTGGGGATGCTTATTGGACTGATTACTGAGTATTATACCTCCGGGGGTCCTGTTGAAAGGATTGCAGAGGCAGCAACTACGGGGGCTGCCACCAATATTATCTCAGGTCTTGCTTTGGGGATGCTATCCACAGCCATACCAGTTTTGGGGATAGCCCTATCCATATGGGTATCATACTACTCCGCCGGCATATATGGTATAGGCATAGCTGGGGTCGGGATGCTCGGTACCGTTGGTATTGTTATGTCTGTTGATGCCTATGGCCCAATTGCAGATAATGCCGGTGGTATCTCCGAGATGAGCCACCTTGGCAAAGATGTGAGGTCTATAACTGACAGTCTCGATGCCCTCGGTAATACTACAGCAGCAATCGGTAAGGGTTTTGCTATAGGTTCTGCAGCCTTGACTGCGCTTGCACTATTTTCTGCCTATACAAGCGCTGCAGGACTTAAGGTTGTTAGTCTTGTAGAGCCTAAGGTTGTTGTTGGACTTTTCATTGGTGGAATAATACCATTTTTTATTGCTGCCCTTACCATGTCATCTGTTGGTAAGGCTGCCCATAGTATGGTTGCAGAGGTAAGGAGGCAGTTTAAAGAAATCCCTGGACTCCTTGAAGGTAGATCTGGAGTTAAGCCTGATATAGGCAGGTGTATAGATATAAGTACCAGGGCAGCCCTGAAAGAAATGATAATTCCTGGGTTGACAGCTGTTGTTGCTCCCGTTGTTGTTGGTTTCATCCTTGGTCCACAGGCACTTGGTGGATTACTTGCAGGGGCAACTGTAACAGGGGTTCTGCTTGCCCTTATGATGGCAAATAGTGGCGGGGCATGGGATAATGCAAAGAAATATATAGAAAAAGGAAATCATGGGGGGAAGGGTTCAATCGCCCATAAGGCAGCAGTAGTAGGTGATACTGTTGGAGACCCATTTAAAGATACATCAGGACCTGCCATGAATATACTTATTAAATTAATGTCTATTGTATCCCTGATATTAGCCCCCCTGCTTATTTGACTTCATATCCTTTCCTGTTTCACAGTGCGAGCTTTCAGAATTTTATAATTTCCTTGACAGATATGGGTTGCTTACCTATAATTGCCAGTGTAAAGAACAAAATTAAATAGGACGCTGATTTTTTTATAAATTTTTCCTATACATAAATAAAACTTCATTTTTTTAACAAAAGCACATATATACGGGGAGGGAATGATGATAAAAGGATATCTCTTTTTTCCGGCTGTATTTTTTGCACTATCGGTTATCGGATGTGCCTCTGACCAGACTACAGATTTATTAAAACAGGATATAACCAATTTGAAGAATCAAATGAATGATATTCAAAAAACCAATACAAATACTGAAACAAAATTGTCAGGCATTGAAGGTAGATTGGATCGTTTTGAAGAGAAGACCAAAGACTTAGAGAACCAGGTCTTTAATTTATCTGCAAAACTTGAAGAGGGTCCTGAAATAGAATTGCCAGCAGAGGTAGAGGGAAAGGAACCTTCATCATCAGTTGAAATTAAGGAGATGCCTTCTTTACAAAAAGAGGGTACTCTTATGTTAGAAAAACCTCCCTCTGAAAAAACAAAAGATATGGTAACAGAAAAGAGGAACGAGGATGAGCTGAAAAATCTTGCGAGTCTGGCTCCTGAGGAACTCTATAAAAAGGCTTACGATCATTTCATCTTTGGTGAATATGATAAGGCTGTCAATATTTTTAAGATTTTTTTAGATAATAACTCAAAGAGCAACTTAGCTGATAATTCTCAATACTGGATTGGAGAGTGTTACTATGCTAAAAGAGAATACAATGTAGCATTATCTGAATTTCAGAAGGTTGTTGAAAGATATCCAAATGGGAATAAGACGCCTGATGCAATGCTTAAAATTGGATATGTATACTATGAATTAGGCGATAAAAGATCTGCATTGAGAGAATTGAATAATGTGGTCAAAAAATTTCCTAAAAAGGGAGTCGCAAAAGTGGCAAAGGAAAAGATACGAGATATTGAGAAAGGAAAATGACACATGAATATGTAAATCAGAGGTTACCCATGAATCAAGTTAGTGGAAGACTCCAGAACAAAGGTTTAGATAGTTTTTTATTCTGTTTTTTATCCCTCCCCTTTTGTATCATGCCATTTTCTCTGTTGACACAGAAAATTGTAGAGGAAGAAGTTTTAAAGAGTCCAAAGGTTTATATTGTGAAAGAGGGAGATAACCTGTGGAATATAACAAAGAAATATCTTCATGATCCTTTTAGGTGGCGGGAGGTCTGGGATAACAATAGATTTATAATCAACCCAAATCTTATTTATCCAGGGGATAATGTGATAATACCGGGACTTTTTGAAGATATTGAAAGTGAACATGTATCTGCTGTGAAGGCTGGAGCTGAAGTCTCAACTCAAGAAGAGGAAGATGAGACAGAAAAAAAACCTGAGATAGCTCTGAGTACAACAGAAGAGGGAAATGAGGAAAAGATTCCACAGCTTAAAGAGATAACCTTACAACCCCCTCCGCCGGAAAAGGTCCCCCTGACTACGGTAAAAATACTTGCCTCATCGGGGTATATAATACCAAAAGAAAAAGATAAAGGAAAAATATTTAATTCCCCTGAATCAAAGACTATTTTTGGAATGGGAGATACAGTTTATATAAATACAGGGAAAAAAGACGGAATAAAAATAGGGGACAAATTTACCATATATAAACCCATACGATCAATTATTCATCCTATCACAAAAAATGATATGGGCCTTTTGATCGAGATACTGGGTGAACTGGAGATAAAAGAGACCCTCAATGAAAGTTCAACAGCAGATATTATTGAGTCCTACAGTGTTATTGAACTCGGGGATAAATTGAAAGAAAGCGAAGGAATAACTGTTCCTATGATAGACCTTGCTGCAAAGATAGAATCAAAGGATATAGATGGTTATATTATTGCTGCTAAAGACCTGAAGGAGACAGTGGCATCGGGTGATATTGTTTATATCGATGTGGGGCGAGATGCAGGTATATCAGAGGGTGACAGATTTTATGTTTTGGGAAGCGAAGAGGGGATAGAAAGAAGGGGAAAAAGCAGAGGGGCTCTAAAAAAACCAAGGATTATTTTGGGTGGCCTTCAGGTTATAGCACCAAAAGAAAAGACCTCTACGGCTATAATAAGAGAGAGCAGAAAGGAGATTTCTATAGGAGAGATGATTGAGTATGAAAAAAAGGTAGAGTAAATCCGCAAAGGTATTTCGTTCACCCCGCACCACTTTCTTTAAAATAAGGGTGGGCACTATTCCCCTGATCTTTTCGGTTTTTGATAATTTAATATTACCTTTTTAATGCTGAGCACTTTTTAAAATTTAATTTTACTCCTTCCATACTATCCCCTCCCTTAACCTTTGAGTTATCTTCTCAGCTATCTCTTTTGACTTTACCCGATAGAGATTATTTTTTATTTCCTTTTTATATTTGGCTATCAATTTCTTCCTACTTTTTTTCATTTCTTCACTTTTACAAATTTTATTTATTACATGAACTAATCGGTTTTTTATAAGAATAACTTAAGGCGGTAAATGATTAACCCAAAAAATGCCATTGGATGAAGATAAACTCCGCACATAATTTATGTGCGGGGTAAATCTGCGTTGATATTCAAATAAGGTAATTTGATATTGATTTTATAAAGTTATTAATAATTATCATTAATTCCTTGACAAACATATACAAGTTGTGCTAATATTACCAAAAAATTAATCCAAAAATGCGTTTAAAAAACTGCAAGGGTCACAGAGGTAATTTTAAATTTTAAAAATCATTCCTTCTGAAAACAGTTCTCTGTGTCCTACTCATGTATTCCTTTACCCCGTTAGAAAGGTGGAGACTTTCTAACGGGGTTTACAGAAAAGGGAGTATCGTTGCAGAAAAAAGTACACCGAGAAAACGATAAAAAATAGGTTTTTATCTTTTTATTATCAAGAAGTACTTTGTATGCTTTGTGATTCAATTGCATTATTTGGGTTATTCAGAAATATATGAAAATATGCCTTATGGGAATAGTGTAAAGAGGATCAGGGAATCAAAACTGATGAGCAAGGCTGAACTTGCTAGAAAGACTGGTTTATCTTTTCAAACCATAGATAGGATTGAAAGGGGATACCCATGCAGATTGGATACAAAGAGAAAGATTATCATAGCCCTTGGTTTCAAGCTTAGTGAAAGGAAAAAATTATTTAAAGATTAAATTTATGCAATGAATTTTAACACTGATTCAATTTTAAAAACTTATACTTTTCATTGAATAGTCATATATAAATTTTTTATCGTTAAATAATTATGTTTGGTTCAAGAGATGTAATCGGACTGGATATCGGAACTTCTTCCATAAAATTGGTTCGGTTAAAAAAGGGGAAGAAGGGCTTTGAGCTTCTTAATTGTGGAATCATGCCCCTCCCCCCTGAGACTATTGTAGAAGGAACAATAGAAAAACCAGAGGTAGTAACGAATGTTATAAAGAATCTCTTAAAGATTGAAAAGATTAAGGTATGCGATGTTGTTACTGCAGTTTCAGGTCAGTCTGTTGTCATAAAAAAGATAAATGTACCAAAAATGACAGAGGATGAGCTGGCAGAGTCTATCAGGGTAGAGGCAGAGCAGTATATCCCTTTTGACATCGATGATGTAAATTTAGATTTTCAAATAATAAAGGAGACAACATCTGAGAAGAAAGAGGAGGGAGAAGAGGTGACTAAAACGGCAAATATGGATGTCCTGCTGGTAGCGGTCAGGAGGGATTTGATCGCAGAGAGGAATAAACCTGTCATTGATGCAGGCTTAAAGCCGCTTATTGTTGACCTTGATGTATTCGCTATGGAGAATGAATATGAACATAATTATGGTTTTCCTCAGAGTGAGGTACTGGCATTGGTAAATATGGGTGCTACGTTTACAAATGTGAATATATTAGTGGATGGCGTGACGGAATTTACACGGGATATTTCGAGTAGCGGCAATCGGATTACCCATGAGCTTCAAAAGAATTTTAATATGGATTACGATGCAGCAGAGAAACTCAAGATGGGTGTTGGATTGAATGGTGTATCTGAGAAGGATGTGGCAAATACAATTGTATCTGTCCTTGGAGAAATATCTCATGAGATAAATAAGATGTTTCATGACTTTATAAAATCAACAGAAAAAAATATAAATAGGGTAATCCTCAGTGGCGGATGTGCCAGGATTTCTGGTATTGAAAAAATACTTACCGAGAACTTTGATATACCTACGGAGAAAATAAATCCATTTGAAAAGATAAAGGTAAACCCAAAAATATTTGATCCTGAATACATACAAGAGATGGCACCAGTATTTGCTATAGGTGTGGGGCTTGCAATAAGGAGATTGGGGGATAAGGTAAAACCATAGGTGCTTTTTCAGTCAGCCGCATATGATAAAGATAAATCTTATATTTGACAGGAAGGCAATAGAGAGGGGGAGGGTTAAACAGGAACTTATACTAGGATTAATCCTTGTGTTTGTAACTGTGGGTGTTAGTGGCTTTTTGTGGTATTACCAGGAAACCTTGATAGATGATGTTAATAAAAATATCGATGATTCAAAGACAAAACTGAATAGCCTTAAGGCGGTCATCAATAAAATTAATGATAGAGAAAAAAAGAAGAAAAGACTTGAGGAGATTATAAAGGCAATAGGGGAGTTGAAAAGGGTTCAGAGAGGCCCTGCGAGAGTTTTTGATGAGATAAATATGATTCTTCCCCCAGAGATATGGCTGACATCCCTTTCTGAGAGTGGGGGGCAGATAAGGTTAGATGGCTATTCTTTTTCAAATCCCGGCATCGCAACATTTATGGAGAATATAAAGTCGTCAAGATATTTTTTCGATGTTGAGCTTTTAGAAATTCAGCAGACAACTTTAGAGGGGGAGAAGGTTAAAAAATTTGTATTAAATAGTACCCTTAATTTATCACCCGAGGATAAAGCACTGGTTAGCAGATTTGCAAAGGGGGGAGGGGGAGCCGGTGGAGGCGGGGGCTTTAAAGTGATGCCAGGCAGCCCATTGTACCAGTTGTATTCAAAAGAAGGTACTGAAGAATATGGTAAGAAGATGGCAGAAGATTTGAAGTCAGCACCTCGAAACCCTTTTGTTGAGGCATTTAAGTATGGTCAATTGCCACAGGACCAGGAGGGGATACAAGGTCCAAATATTGAGGCTGCAAAAGAGAGGGCAGACAGATTAAAAGGCGAGTCTGAGCAAAAAAGGAAGGAAGTAGAAGAAAGAGTGCGGCAGATGGAAGGGAATCGCTAACGATGGAGCAACTAAAAAAGATTTTAGAAAAGATCCCGTATGATAAGATTGCGGGTTTCCCCTCTTACCAGAGGTGGATTGTTATTGGTGTCATCCAGGTGCTCATTTTTACCGGCTATTATTTTCTGAGTTATAGTGAAAAGACCGCAGAGATTGTAAAATTGAATGGAGAGCTATCAAGCCTCCGGCAGGAGGTAGCAAAAAATGAGAAGATTGCGAAGCGGTTACCTGAACTTGAAGAGGAGATAGAGAAACTTGATAAAGACCTGACAGCTGTAAGGTCTGAATTGCCTGATGAAAAAGAGATACCAGGACTCCTGACCGGTATCTCAAATCTTGCAATGCAGTCAGGGCTTGATATTCTTACTTTTAAGCCAGGGGGGGAGAGACAGAAAGATTTCTATGCAGAGGTTCCTGTTCAGATTAAAATCACGGGTGGTTTTCATAATACTCTGGGATTTTTTGATAAAGTGAGCAAGATGCCAAGAATTGTTACCATTTCAAATATTAAGGTGGGGAATACGAAGGAAGAGAAGGGGAGGACTGTCATTGATATGGAATGTTCTGCCATTACATTCAGATATCTCGAGAAATCTACAGAACAAAAAGTGGAAAAACAAAAAATCGAAAAGAAGTGATGTTTAAAATGAAGGGTCTATCTTTTGTTATTTGTTACCGTATCGTTTTTTCTTTACATCATGAAAAAACTTTTTTTAAATAACCTTGTTTATGGTATCATTTTTGTTATTACATTGTCTGCCGGGTGTAAGGAGGCTACCAATGCCTTACTGAGAGTTGCTGGCAGGGAGGTTGGTGATAAGATCGCAGAAAAGATTCTTACACCAAAGACTTCTAAGAAACCACCTGAATCAGATTGGAAGAGATTCCAGATTGGCAGTTCTGATCTTTTTATAGACTGTCCGGGCGAGATTAAACCGATGGAGATAAATTTACCTGTTGAAGTTCAAAGACTATATCAGAAGTTTGAAAATTATAGATATAGCCGGGATACGGGCTTTGAAATGATAGCCGCTGCGGCTCTAGCAGTGAGCGGAGTCAAAACTGACCTCCAGGGGGCTTATGAGGGGGCTGTTACAAACATGTCCAAGTCAAGAGGGGTTTCAGAATTTCAGCACATAAAAAAATCTGTAATTATATCGGGGAGGGAAGGATTTGTAATGTCAGGGACATTAAAATTCAATGGGATACCAGCATTTGCTAAAGGTCTCTTTATTGCAGATGGGCAAAACCTATGGACTGTCATATTGACTTATGTAAAAAATGATACGGAAGAGTTAATTGCACAACGGATAATCGATTCAGTAAAAATAGAATCGTCTGTTGCTTCGGAAGGGAAAACACCGGTACAGGGTGAAGAGGGGGTAAGGGATGAAGGTAAATATATGTATACCACAGAAGGGAAAAGAGACCCCTTTAGGTCTCTTATACTCGGCATGAAAGAGATGGTAAAACTTGAAGAGGAAAGGAAAAGGATTGAAGAAGAGGAAGTGGAAAAGAGATTCATAGAAGAGAGAGAAAAGATTCCCTTTACACCTTTACAACGCTTTGACCTGGCTTCTATAAAAGTTGTAGCAATAATCTGGGGTGATATTGGTAGATATGCGATGGTCGAGGCCCCTGATGGGAAGGGTTACACAATAAGAAAAGGGACATATATAGGTAAAAGCAGGGGAATAATAAAAAAAATAACAAACGAAACAATCACAGTTGAGGAGAAGTATAAAGATGTCGATAAGAAAGTAAAGACAAGAATTGTCGAATTAAAATTAAAAAAGGAGGAATAGGGAGAAAATGTACGAAGATGTCAGAAGTAAGAGGTGGGAAATTATGAATAAATGCCTTCTCTATTACCTTTCTTATCCCTTATGCCTTACATTTTGCCTCTTCCTTATTTTTTCTGGATGTGCTACCCCTAAGGCTGAAATTAAAAAGACTGATACTCAGACTCAGCCCTCACCTGAGATAGCTGAATCAAATCCTGACACAAATAAGGTCGAAGGGGTAGAGAAAAGGCCGTCTCTTAAAAAGATTTATGCAGAACCTTTATCCGATTCAGTTAAACTAATCATTGAGGCAACTGATCCGCTTCAATACACTGCATTTAAGCTCAATGAACCATTGAGGATAATTCTTGACCTGTCAAATATAGAAAAAGGCCCTGTTGAGGGGTCGATTCATGTAGATAAAGGGGCTGTAGGAACTGTTAACCTGCATTATTTTGAGCAGAGTAATACATCAAGGGTTGAGATTGGGCTCAATACCTCAGTCTCTTATGAAATACTGAAACCTTCGGCAGACCAATTAGTAGTCTCTATAAAAAATCCTGATGAAAAGATACCTGAAAAGGGTATTTCAGGAGAACCTGCAATTACCGTAAGTGATATAGATGTCCAGAGGACTGCAGAAAATAAGATAAGGATAATTGTAAAGACAGAGGGTGGGGAGCCAAGATTTACACTGATAAAGAAAGATAAATTGAAAAGATTATCTTTAGAAATAGAGAATGCCAGGGTATCTTCCCAGGGGCAGAAGGCCCTTGACACATCGCTGTTATCAGACTTTGTAAAAAAGGTAAGCTCCTATCAGTTTAGAGATGAGCCGTCCCCTATTGTAAAGGTAATAGCAGAACTTGTAGACATATCTTCTTATAATATATACCGTGATGGAGCCAATATCGTGCTTGATATAGAGCCCCCCGGGGTTGTATTAAAGGCAGAGGGGAGCAGGATAGAACAAAGGGATGAGGCTACAGAAAAGCTGAAACCTGCCCTTGGCAAAACTGAGGGGAAGACGGAAATCGCTGTATTCGATGAGAAAAGGTATGGGGGTAAAAGGATATCAATGGATTTTCAGGATGCCGATATAAGCAATATTCTCAGGCTCATTGCAGAGGTCAGTGAGCTCAATGTTATAACCACAGAGGATGTAAAGGGGAAGGTATCAATGAGATTGGTAGATGTTCCGTGGGACCAGGCACTGGATGTCATATTGAAGACAAATAGACTGGATATGATAAGGGAAGAAAATATTATCAGAATTGCACCTGCTACAAGAATAGCAGAGGAGAGGAAGGCAGTGGTAGATGCCAGAAAGGCAACTGTTGAGAGTAAGATGGTTGAAGAGGAGGTGGAGGAATTATTCACAGAGATTTTTTCTATAAGTTATGCAAAGGCAGCGGATTTAACAAAGAATCTGGATAAGGTAAAAAGTAAGAGGGGTGACATTACTATAGATGACAGGACAAATACCCTCATCATAAAAGATATAAAAAGAAAGATTAGAGATATGAAATCACTGATTGAAAAATTGGATAAGAGGACCCCCCAGGTGCTTATTGAGGCAAGGATTGTAGAGGTAAACAGGAATTTCTCAAAGGAATTGGGAATAGAATGGGGTGGAAAGTTTAATCTAACTACCGATGCTAATTTCCCAAATACAGTTGGCGTTACAGGGAGTTCTGTAGGAACAAGCGTAGTAAGTCTTCCTGCTGCCGCTGGATCTGGGACTGGGGGTGCCATAAGTGCAACTCTTGGTAGCGTGACAGGGGCAAATCAGCTTGATATCCGTTTATCAGCCTTAGAATCAACAGGCAAGGCGAGGATACTTTCAACCCCCAAGATAACAGCATCGGATAATAAAGAGGCTGTCATCGAGAGCGGAAGACAAATACCATATGCCACAGTATCTGCGGCAGGGACAGCTATTCAGTTCATAGATGCCACGATAAGTCTGACGGTAACACCGCACATAACTCCAGACAATTATATCTCAATGAGGATAGTTGCTACAAAGAATGAGGCAGATTTTGCAAATCAGGTTCAGGGGACTCCGAGTATAATTAAAAAGAAGGCGAATACTGAGGTATTGATAAGGGATGGGGATACAACAGTCATAGGTGGTCTTTATAAGACAACAAAACAGGAGAATATAGCCGGGGTCCCGTGGTTTATGAAGATACCTGTCATAGGATGGCTGTTCAAAAAGAAGACTGATAAGGATGACGGTGAGGAGCTCTTAATATTTATAACTCCTAAGATAATCAGGGCATAAGGATAGTGTTAGTGAATAGTTATGAGTGAAAGGTAATGAATAAAAATGGAGGTTGTACATGTAGGTTTAAAGGAGAGGAGTTACTATCTCTATATAGATAAGGGTCTCATTAAAAAGATTGGAGACAGACTGAATGAAATGGAAATAGATAAAAAGATAGCTGTTATTACAAATCCATTAGTAAACAATCTTTATGGTCATTATTTAGAGGATTCTCTGAAATCAGCAGATTTCAATATCCACTTTATAGATATACCTGATGGTGAAGAATATAAAACCTTAGAAACAGCACTTAAAATTTATGACAGCTTGATAAATTTTAAAATGGAGAGGCAGTCGTTTTTAATTGCCCTCGGTGGTGGGGTTATCGGCGATATAACTGGATTTGTAGCAGCAACATATCTGAGAGGGGTTCCCTATGTACAGATTCCCACAACGTTACTGGCACAGGTGGATAGCAGTATCGGAGGGAAGACAGCAGTTAATCATCCAAAGGGGAAGAATCTTATAGGTGCATTTTATCAACCCCGGTCAGTGTTCATTGATATAGATACCCTGAAGACCCTGCCAAGGGAGGAGATCCTGTGCGGCACTGCGGAGATTATAAAATATGGAGTTATTAGAGATAGGGACTTTTTTGAATATTTAGAGGGTAACATAGAAAGGCTGATGAATCTCGATGAAGAGGTTATAGCCTATTCAATAAAAAGGTCCTGTGAGATAAAAGCAGATGTAGTGTCAAGGGACGAAAGGGAAAGTGGTTTAAGGGGAATATTAAATTTTGGTCATACGATAGGACATGCCATTGAATCGCTGACAGATTACAGGGGATACAGGCATGGTGAGGCAGTTGCCATTGGTATGGCATATGCCTCCAGGTTATCTGTAAAATCAGGATTATGCAGTAATGAAGATTGTATGAGGGTAATCAATTTGATTGAAAATGCTGGTTTGCCAGCTACGATTCATGGACTGGATGCAGACAGGATAATTGAGGCCCTTTACCTGGATAAAAAGGTAAGGGAAGAGAAGGTCAGATTTGTACTGTTGAGAAAGATTGGCTCTGTTGAAATTCGAAGCGATATACCTAATGAATTAATCAGGAAGGTTTTAACAAATTAAATGTGATTAAAATTTAAAACAATTGTCGCATTTACCCTGAGCAAAGTGAAGGGTCTCAACAAAAGTCCATGGAGGCAGTGATGAGGATGAAAACAATATTCGCATTGATTTTTCTCATTACTATATGTATTGCTGGAATAGGCTGCGACTCAAGTAAGGCAGATAAGATTACAGGGCCTACCAGTTCAGGAAGCCCATCAAATGCGGGTAATGCCTTAGACCTGACGAGCAGTAAAAGTAAAATCGGTGTAGGGGATACTGCTACCATAACAACAAAGATTTATAATACAGATGGCTCTGTTTTAAGTGGCGGTGGTGTAATCGGTGTTACAGGAACAGCTACAACTATAACAGTAGTATATTCAGTAAATACACATGGCACTCTCTCATCATCCTCTCAGTCGGCGACATTAGCAGGTTCAACCACAACTGCAGGTCCTGCTACTGCAGGCTCATATTATTTTTATATCACTCTTACAGGTGCGACCAGGGGGACCGCTGCAATTACTGCCAATCATTTTTCCATGCAGAAGACTATCTATGTAGACATAGAATAACAACCTTGTCTTTTGTTAAAACTGTCCAATGGGATCAAATAAAAACATTGCAGTGTTTATAGATAGGGATGGGACTATCAATGAAGAAGTGGGATATTTAAATCATGTCGATAACCTCAAACTTATCAGGAATTCCTCTGATGCAATACACCTTCTCAATAAACATGGAGTAAAATCAGTAGTTATCACAAACCAGGCAGGTGTAGCAAAGGGATATTTCCCTGAAGAACTGGTCAATGCAATTCACGAAAGACTTAAAGACCTTCTCTCCGAATCTCATGCCTATCTGGATGGAATCTACTATTGCCCTCACCATCCCGAGGCAGGGGATGAGAGATACAGAAAAAATTGCAATTGCAGAAAACCAAATCCAGGTATGATAGAATTAGCAGCAGATGAACTGAACATAGATATAAAAAAATCGTATATGGTTGGAGATAAAGTAAGTGATATCTTTCTGGCGCATAATGTAGGGGCAAAGGGGGTTCTGGTTCTTACAGGATATGGAAAAGGGGAATTTGAAAATTGGAGAGATAAATGGGAACAAATGCCAGCACATATAGCAAAAAACCTGTTTGAGGCCGTTGTATGGATTTTGAAAGATATTGAAGAAAATGGACAGAAATAGATTAAAGGGTATCTTAAAGAGATTTTCTAAACAAAAGATAATGGTTATTGGTGATATGGTAGCAGATGAGTATATCCTCGGGATGACCTCTCGGGTGTCACGGGAGGCGCCTGTCCTTATATTAAAATATGATTCTCATACTGTTCTGCCGGGGTGTGCTGCAAATGCTGTAAATAATATATATTCTCTTGGAGGGGAGGTATTTCCAATCGGGGTTGTAGGGGATGATGAAATGGGGAGGAGGCTTATGGATTTTTTAAAAGAGAAGGGGATAGATACCGGTGGAATTATATCAGATAGAGATAGATTGACACCTACGAAGACGAGAATCCTTGCAGGGGGACATAATACTACAAAGCAGCAGGTGATACGAATAGATAAAGAAAATAATAACAGAATCGGTAAAAAGACTGAGGGGAGGCTTTTAAGGACTTTTTTGCAGGTCTCTGAAATAGTAGATGCTATTCTCATTTCAGATTATGGACTCGGAACTATATCAGGGGATATTTTGAATTGTATTAACAGTCTGGCAAAAAAAAGGAAAAAGATTATTACTGTTGATTCCCGTTTTCATATGCTTAAGTATCGCTATATAACAGCTGCCACACCGAACACTGAAGAGGTTGAATGGGTATTCAATATTACATTAAATGGAAATAATATAAAACAGTATGGGAGAAAAATCCTCAAGCAGATGGGGAGTAATGGGCTCCTTATAACACGGGGTAAAGAGGGGATGACCCTTTTTGAAGTGGATGGTGATATTACTGATTTAGAAATTTACGGGACCGATCAGGTAGCTGATGTGACAGGCGCAGGAGATTCTGTTATCAGCACATTTACCCTTGCCCTTGCTGCACATGCACCAATGAAGGATGCGGCAAGACTTGCAAATTATGCAGGGGGTATTGTTGTTATGAAGAGTGGAACTGCCACAATAAACCCTGAAGAGATTAAAAATGCCCTTGAAAATGGATAAGGTAAAGAAATTGGATGAACTTAAGGCTATTGTTGAAAAGGAGAAGGAGAATGGGAAAAAGATTGTCTTTGCCAATGGCTGTTTTGACATTCTCCATGTGGGGCATATCCGGTATCTGAGAGAGGCAAAGATGCTCGGGGATGTACTCATTGTTGCTATAAACAGTGACTCTTCTGCAAGAAGACTGAAAGGGGATGGAAGGCCGATAACTCCGGAAAATGAGCGTGCCGAGATTATTGCTGCCCTTGAATATACAGATTATGTAACGATATTTTATGAAACAGATGTATCAAAACTCCTCTTAACATTAGAACCTGATATTCATGCAAAAGGCACTGATTACACTGAAGATACAGTTCCTGAGATTGAAACAGTAAGGCTCTATGGTGGAAAAGTGGCAATTACCGGTGATAAAAAGGAGAGGTCATCTACTGAAATAATACAAAAGATAAAAATTGAATGATAAAAAAAACTTGAAACCTGTAAGCTAATGTTTGCGTCTTAATTTATGGAACGAATCCTCATTGTAAAGCTCAGTTCAATTGGTGATGTCGTGCATACCCTCCCGGTCCTTCGAACCATCAGATATAATCTCCCCGATGCCTATATTGCATGGGTTGTGGAAGAGAAGGCAAAGGCTATACTGGATGGAAACAGAGACCTTGATAAAATTATTGCCATAAATACCAAGAGGTGGCGTAAGAGTTTTAACGGTTCAGCTGTCAGGGAGTTTTTTGATGTTGTAAATATACTTCGAAAGGATAAATTTGATATAGCAATAGACCTCCAGGGGCTGCTTAAAAGCGGGATAATTTCATATTTAAGCAGGGCAACAACTATCATTGGTTTTGACTCCAGAAATTGCAGAGAGTTTCTCAATATCTTATTTACCAATAAAAAGGTCTCTCCAGGGAGTAGAGATATCCATGTGGTTGATAAAAATCTGAGTCTTCTCAATCCCCTTGGCTTTAAAGAAATTAAAAGGGAGTTTTTCTTAAATTCCTCTTTACCTGATGACAGGTATATTGATGAATTCCTTTCGAAAAGGAGGAGAGAGGGTAAGCCACTTATTGCAATTAATCCTGGTGCAGGCTGGCGGACAAAGGAATGGGGTATAAAAAATTACGCTGTAATGTGTAACCGTCTTATTTCAGAGATTGGGGCTGATGTTATTCTTACCACGGGACCCGGGGAGGAAGGTATCGTAAAGGATATCGTAGACTCAATGTCTTATGAACCTGTAGTAGCACCACCGACATCCTTAAAGCAGCTTATTGCACTTTTAAAAAGGTGCAATCTTTTTATAGGAGGAGACACAGGCCCGCTGCACTTAGCGGCTGCATTGAATATATCAACTGTTGCTATCTATGGTCCTTCTGACCCTGCGAGAAATGGACCATACGGAGATAACCATATTATAATACATAAAAAACTCGACTGCAGTGGATGTTATAAAAGAAATTGCAATAAAATCAAATGTATGGAGATGATTTCTGTAGACGATGTATTTGAGGGGGTAAAGGAGTTGAGTTATCTTAAAACAGAGAGGAGGATTTATGCCAATAGATAAGGAGCTTTTAGATATATTAGCATGTCCAAAATGCAAAGGGGATATTTACCTTACCCAGGATGGGAATGGGCTTATATGTAAGGCCTGCAGACTTATGTATGAAATTAAAGATGATATACCCATAATGCTCATAGATGAGGCTATAAGGCTTGATGAAAATCTAAATCCTATAAAAGGCACATAAAAAAGGATATTTCTCATTTCATGTGGGTAACGGTAAACCCCGTTAGAAAGTCTTTGCCTTTCTAACGGGGTAAATATAAAATTACTACGAAGGGCACGAAGGTCACAAATGAATGACAGTTGAGATTTTGGTGGCCTAAAAATGTCTGCTTTAATTCAACGACTTTTAATAGATCGAACTATTTTTGACCCTCAAGAGAGTACTTTATTTCCGAATTGCAGTTGATAAAGGCTGTGATAGATACCATCCTTTTTTAAAAGCTCTTCATGACTCCCCACCTCAGCAATCTCTCCATCATGGATTACGATTATTCTGTTTACATATCGTATTGTGGATAATCTGTGGGCAATGATAATGGAGGTGCGGTTCTGAATAAGCCTGCGGAGGGCATTTCTGATCAGGAGCTCAGTTTCTGTATCTATACTGGATGTAGCCTCATCAAGGATTAATACCCTTGGATTGAATGCCAATGCCCTTGCAAAGGATATAAGCTGTTTCTGCCCCAACGAGAGGGTGCTCCCCCTCTCCTGGACTTCTTCTTTATATCCCCTTGGCAATTTTTCAATGAACTGGTTGGCATTGATATATTTTGCTACCTCATAGACCTTTTCTATGGAAATCCCTTCATCACCAAGCCTTATATTATTTTCAATGTCACCTGCAAAGAGAAATGCATCCTGGAGGACTATCCCGATATATCTCCTGAGAACCCTTTTATCTATCTCTCTTATATCAATACCATCAATGAGTATCTTCCCTTTTTGAATATCATAAAATCTTCCGAGGAGATTTATAATAGATGTTTTACCTGCACCGGTAAAACCAACTATAGCTGCACATTCACCTGGTTTTAAATGAAAGGTTATACCTTTAAGTGTATAATCCCCGCCATTCCCCCCTTTAATAAAGGGGGAGGGGCACCCATCCAGTGGATGGGTCGGGGGATTATAGGAAAACCATACATCACGAAATTCTATTTCACCCCTGACATCTTTCAAAAAAACCGGTTTTTGAGGATTAGGAATATCTTCCTGGGTATCCAGCATTTTAAATATCCTTTCTGAAGATGCCATTGCAGCCTGCATTATGTTATATTTCTCTGCAAAATCCCTTATAGGTTGAAAGAACCTCTGGACATACTGGATAAAGGCAATAAGTACACCTAACTGTATCTTCCCGTTTATTGACTCCCCTCCTCCATACCATATAATAATCCCGACAGCAATTGCAGAAAAGAGTTCTACGGCAGGGAAGTAAAGGGCATTGTAAATAAGGGATCTTAATTGTTCATCCCTGTTTTCCCGATTTATCTTTTCAAATCTTTTAAAATTCTCCTCCTCCCTGTTAAATATCTGAACTGTGCTCATCCCTGCAATGTTCTCCTGAAGGTATGAATTAAGTTTTGCCAGAGTGGTTCGTATGCTCCTGTAAGCGTCCCTTACCCTGTCTCTATAAATTTTTGTTATGTAAAACAGAGGGGGGAGTACGATAAATGTCAGGAGTGCCAGTCTTATGTCAAGGATTAAAAGGGCAATAGCTATACCGCTCAGTGAAAAGAGGTCTCCAATTGCTGCAACAATCCCCTGGGTAAACATCTCATGGAGAACCTCTACATCGTTTACTACCCTTGTTACAAGCCTTCCAATCGGATTACGGTTAAAAAATGAGAGGGACATCTTCTGGATATGGGAAAATAGCTCCACCCGTATGTCATACATAGCCCTCTGTCCGGTGAGCTGCATGATATAAACCTGTGCATATTGGAGGGAGAAAGAAAGAATTAAAACCATAAAATAAACAACAATGATAAAATTCAGTCCAGCCAGGTTCCCCTTGAGTATGTAACTGTCTATGGCAACTTTTGTCAGATAAGGACCGGCAAGCTGAAGGATAGAGATAGCAGAGAGGAGGAGTATAGATGCAATCAGTTGTTTTCTGTATGGCTTAAAAAATCCAAGGAGCCTCCTCATCAGCCTTGCATCATAAGCCTTCCCTATAATTTCATCTTCATGAAGATTAGTTTGCATTTACTCCTCCACTATCTCCATCTCAGCGAAGACCTGTTTTTTATAAATCCTTTGATAGAGTCCTGCCTTTGAGATAAGTTCGTCATGGGTACCAATCTCCACTATCCTGCCATTGTCCATCACTACGATTATATCGGCGTTTTTTATTGTAGAAAACCTGTGAGAGATTAAGATAATTGTTGTATCCACGATAAAAGAATTCGAGGACAGGTCTTTGAGGGAATCCCTGATATTCGTGAATACCCTTTCCTCTGTATATGCATCTAAATTTGAAAATGAGTCATCTAGTATCAGTATCTTCGGTATTTTCATAATTGCCCTCGCAATCGCTACCCTCTGTTTCTGTCCACCTGAGAGGGTCACCCCTCTTTCACCAATGACCGTATCAAGTCCATCGGGAAATATCTCCATATCCCTTTCAAGGCCAGCAATTACCACTACCTTTCTAATATCTTCATCAGTTACATCTCTCATACCAAAAATTATATTTTCCCTTACAGTATCCGAAAAAAGAAATGGCTCCTGTTCCACATATCCAACTATCTCCCTGAGCCTTTTCAGGGGTATTCTTTTTATATCAACCCCGTCAAGAAAGATGGAGTTGTCAGGGGGATTGTATATCCTCGGTATCAATTTTATAAGGGTGCTTTTTCCTGACCCCACACCTCCTGCTATTGCCAGTGAACTTCCAGCCCTTATTTTTAGATTAATATCAGAAAGGATATTTTCTCTGCCATTGTATGAGAATGTAAGGGACTTGAACTCAATCTCGCCTGAAAATTTCACTTCATCCTCCTTATTTGAATTGTGGGATTTATGAGGCCACCCTTTTTTAAAAGGGGATTCAGGGAGATATATATCATAGATTTCATTTTTTACATTCATTGTCTCTTCAATCCTCTTCATAGAGGCAACTCCCCGCTGGGTCAGGTTTATCATATACCCTATTGCAGCCACAGGCCATGTAAGCATTGCTAAGTATCCGTTGAAGGCAACATAACTACCCAGTGTAAGGTGTCCGCTCATTACCTCTCTCCCACCAATCCAGAGGAGCAGGGCAGTAGCCAGACCTGTGGTAAGAACCATCAGAGGGAAAAAAGAGCCTGACATCCTTGTAAGCTCCAGATTTTTATCTATGAGTTCACTATTAAGCCTTTTGAATCTCTTTAACTCATTTGCCTCCTGCACATAAGCCTGGATAACCCTTATCCCTGCCATATTCTCATGAACCATTGAGCTTATCTCTGACAACTGCCTCTGGACAGATTCAAACCTCTTCCTTATCTCTCTGCTGAATTTCAGAACCAAAAAGGAAACTAATGACATGGGTAAAAGGGAGATGATGGTTAATTTTGGGCTTATTATTATCATGAGAATAAGGCATGTGGAAATAATCAAGGTAGTATCAACAATGATTACACTACCAATTCCAAGAAACTCTCTTACTGCCTGCAGGTCATTTGTAGCCCTCGACATGATATCCCCTGTCCTGGTATATTGAAAAAACCCCCAGTGGAGTCTCTGGAGATGCTTGAAGTAATCATTTCTCAAATCATATTCAACCTTTCGGGAGATACCAAAGAGATATTTCCTCCAGTAGTAACGAAAGACTGCCTGAAGTCCTACTGCAGTAACAATAAAAGCAGAGTATTGTATAAGTGGATTCAGTCCCTCCCGAGGTGTTTTTTTAGATTTACCTATAAAATCTATGGCAAGTTTTATAAACCATGGAGGCAGAAGACCAAGGGCATCGGTTAAAGTGAGGGCAAATACACCAGTAATCAATTCATATTGATATTTTTTTATATACCTTTTTAGATTTATTAAAGAATTCATGTAGCAACACAATTATACCATAATGAAGATTAATCCCTTTATTTATCCTAAATTATATAAGGTTATCTCTTCCATAACCTGATATTTTATCGTTGTTATTAATCCCTGTCATTTTTACTTGTGCTAACACAAATACAAGTTTTTCTTGACTTAGATAATTCGATTATGGATAATAAGAAAATTCTAAGGAGGATGCAAATGATAAAGAGATGTCTTATATTTTATTTTTGCCTATTCTTTTCTTTTTGTTTGACCATACCATCTGCCTTCCCTGCCGAACCTGATAGTGAGCTTGAAGAGGTTGAATCAACTGGTATCTCCGGAGAGAGGAAATTAGCACTTTTAGAATTCAGTCTTACATCTGCTTCGGGAAATTCTGAAGTGGTGACATTATTTACTGGGACTGAACTTTTTTATAAGTCATCAGGCAACAGTATTGGATTTGATGGAAATTTTTATTACGGAGAGAGTTCAGGTGTTATTAATGTGAGGTCAGGAGAGGGGAGACTTATGGGTGCCCATGACTTTAATATTACCAATTATGGATATCTTCTCGGTACTTTAAAGCATGATGAGTTTCAGAGGCTTAATCTCAGGACTTCTTTAGGGGTAGGATATGGATACAGGCTTATAAGTAATCCTTATGAAGAATTATCTGTCGAGGGAGGGATTGGTTTACAGGGGGAGGATTTTAGTGGCTCAAGAAAAGATGATTATTACCATGAGGGGAGGATAGGGATAAATTATAATTATAATTTTTCTAAGACAGCCCGTTTTGTGACTAAGGATGAATACCTGCCGTCTCTTTCAGGAATAAGTAACTATAGAATAAGGGGAGAATTTAAACTCATTGAGAGTCTTTATAAAAATCTTGCGGTTATCCTCAATCTGATATTGGACTATGATGGGTCGCCGGCGGAAGATAAAATTAAAAATTTGGATACGAGGATATTTGCAGGGGTCGGTTACAATTTTTTCTAAATTCAATATGTTTTAAGAAGATGGAGGGCGCTTAATACCCAGCCCTTCTTTAACAGACGCAGGTATCAATTCATTGAAGACCTCACTTAAAAGCTCAACTGTTATCATACGATAGCCTTTCTTTTTTGCCTGTTCTTCGATTCTCTTTTTTGCCATCTCTCGCACGAACGGTGGTACCTTCTCCATTCTCTCTTTTGCCTCTTTTGTCCAGCCTATATCATGTGAATCGTCTTCTAAATATTCCTGGAACTTTCTTAATATTTCCTCGTTTTTAGATGTCCTCTTTGATAGGAAGGCCTTTATATTTTCAATTACCTCCTTTTTTCTTGCACTTTTTAGTTTTTCCTTTGCCGTATCAAAGGCCTCAATTTTTAGTTCTTCAAATCCTATTTTTTTGATCCTCTTTGAGGCAAGCATCATAGATTCATTCCTTATCTCGGTAAGAAACTCTGAGTCTATTACCCTTTTTCCCCTCTCTCTTGCCCTTTTAACCATGAGCTTTTTAATACCGGCCCTTACAAATTCAGGTGCATTTTCAATTCGCCTCAAAGCCTCTTCGGTCCAGGTAACCCCTTCCTCTTTATTCAAATTGCTCATACTAATTCACCCCCTTTTCAATATCTTTATGTTCCATGCTGCCCTTGCAAGCATAAAGCAGGTAAGGGTATTGAGTATAAATATAAAAATAATAAGAATAGAATAATACGGAATCTCTAATAACAAAAAGATTGCTTTCATAAAGCATACCATAGTTAGTATCGCTGTAAATATAAAATATTCTTTGTATATGAGATAGGGGAAGACGAAGGCGAAGACGGGGACAAGAGAGTAAAATAAATAGATTGATCTTCCAAAATCATGGGGAGGCATTCTGAAGATGAGAACAAGGAAATAAACAGATATATTCAGCAGATACATGAATGCTGCCTGATGATATTTAATAGGTTGCTCTTTTGATTCGTTCATTCATTGTGAAGTTTTATTTCTTTTTTGATGCCTCTTCTGAAAAATACTTTTTAAATATCTCATCATCAACTGTTATGGCGGTAAATTCTATTGCCTCCTTTGTATTCTGTTTAATCTTTGGGAATATATCGTAACTTAAGACTGTATTCATTGCATTTTTTATGGCAGTCTTCTGGGTAAAATCAATTGCATCTTTTACATCCTGCTTAAACATACCAAGTATTATATTTACACTGATTATAGATATTACCGCTAATGTTAAACCCCATGCTAATGCCTTTACAAATGATTCTATTACAATCTGCCCATATCCTTTTTCCATTTTAAGCCCTCCCTAAAATAAACTGTTTAAACTGTTTAAACCGTTTTTAATATACATCCCCCCCTTCTTTAAAATATTTCTATATTGCTAAAAAAGTATTGAATCTCAAAAGAGGCAGATTCATGAGAGTCTGATCCGTGGACAGAGTTCTTTTCTATATCAATTGCAAATTCTTTTCTTATTGTACCTGCAGCTGCATCCTTTGGGTTTGTTGCACCCATAAGGTCACGCCATTTTTTTATTGCATCTTCACCATTTAAAACAGCTACTATTACAGGGCTTGTAGACATATATTTTGTAAGGCTTGAGAAGAAAGGTCTTTCGGAATGAACCTTATAAAACCCCTCTGCCTCACCTTTTGATAAATGTAACATCTTGAGGGCTACTATCTTTAAGCGGTTGTCCTCAATTCTATCCAGTATCTTTCCTGCGAGCCCCCTTTCTACTGCATCAGGTTTGATTATAGCTAAAGTCCTCTCCATAAATCCCCTTTCTATAAACAAGAATTTAAAGCATTTAGACTATATAAAAAAGTCTACAATAAAACTCAACCTATAGCAAGTCCTTAAAAACAAAAAAGATTTTTAAAAAATACACTATAATTTTGATACAATAAGACAAACTTTATCTCTAAACGGTCATTACAAAAAGATATTTGAAAATAAAATTGTGATACATAAAGCGGAGGAAGGTAGCTACTGGGCAGAAGTGCCTGCTATACCCGGCTGTTTTACGCAGGGAGATAGTTGGGATGAATTATAGAGGCAAATAGTAAAAATGGTTACTAACAGACTTCAGGGGACAGATGGGGTGAGGAGAGAGGTCAGGCTGTCATCTGACCCTTCGCTGGAAGGTATGCAGCCTCTTCAGGCTTTTACTGAGAAAGGTTTTATTACTGAGGAGTTCATGGAGTTCTACACCTTCTGCTATGTAACCGACTTGATAGAGAGGGGCGAAATGAAGATAGGTGAAGATATAGTCATTGGGTGGGACCCGCGAGATACTGAAGGTATATTTACATCTGCGGCAGTTGATGGAATAAGAAAGGCAGGGGGGAAGGCAGTAGTTCTTGGGATTGTCCCCACCCCTGCAGTGCCTATATATATGCTTTATAGGGGTGCGAGGGGCTCATGTGTGGTTACTGCATCTCATAATCCAAAGGGACAAAATGGAATTAAGATATTTAATTCAAAGGGATTGAAGTTTTTTCCTGAAGATGATATAAGGCTTACAAAGAGGATTTATGAAATGGATTATCATGCTGTTAAGAAGCAAAATTTTATAGGCAAACTTGAAATTGCAAGGGATGATGCATTGAGGGTATTCACTGAGTTCTCATGTGATTCAAGAAATTCATGGTTATGCGAACCTGATATCTTTTCCAGAATCATCCTGATTGTGGATCCTGCCAATGGTTCTTTTTCAGGAATAGCAGCTGATATTTTCAGGAGATTAAAATTTAAGGAGATAATAGAGGTTAATAATAATCTCAATGGAGATGTGAATTTAAACTGCGGTGTTATAGCCCTTGATGAAATATCATCTATCCCATCTGACATGATTCAAGGTGGGGGAAAATTTGAGAATAACAAAACTATAAACAAGATTTTTCAGATTGGAAGGGAGAGAAAAGAAGATATTGAAAAAGGGGAAGTAAGGGTATCTGGTGCTGTATTTGATGCAGATGGGGACAGATTTTACAGGGTTGATTATTATCCCTTTGATGATACTGTGATTGTGTTGTCCGGTGATGAAACAGCGTTTCTGCAGGCAGGATATCTTATGAAAAGATATCCTGAAAGGTATAGAAGTTCTCTCTATGTAAATACCGTTGAGAGCGACTTTAATGCTGCTATTGCTGCTGAAAGGATAGGATTTAAAACCATCCTCACAGGCGTGGGTGATAAATGGCTTCTCAGAGAGGCGACACAGACTTTACATACATTTGCTATAGGGAGTGAGGAGAGCGGCCATACTATTACAGAGGGATATTTACGAACGAAAGATGGCAGAGACATATCTATATTTATTGGAAATGGGTTAAAGAGCGCAATGAATACATTTGTTGCATCAGAGTCTCTTTTCAGTGAGGCTGAAGCCTCTCACTACTTTCAGAAACTCAACCACTCCTTTGAGCATAGCTTTAAAAAGACATTTTATATTTATAACACCAATAAACCAAAATTAGCCAGGCGAACTGATTTGTGGAAAAAACTTGAGGCATTCATAAAAAACCTCATTTTAGATCAGTTTGAAAATGGGGTAGAGTTACATTTGAAGGAGAGGGATGAGGAGCCAGACATGCTTTATATTGCAATATATGGTAAGGGGGAACAACCCCCTTTGTCCCCCTTTGTTAAGGGGGATTTAATGGGATGCATCTTTGTAAGGAATTCAGGGACCGAGGAAAAGACAGGTATACATATAAGGGGGTCACTGGATTACATGAATAGGCTTGTATATATAGGTGAAAAGGTAATGAACTACCTCAAACCAGTAATAGGTAAAAGTAAGCATTAATCTTTTTTTAGGTCTTTCATATTTTTGTTGAAAAAGACATTTAACCACAGAGACACAGAGAAAAACAGATAGGACACCAGACACCAGTGCACCAGTAAAAAAACTGGTGACTGGTGACTAATAACTGGTGACCTTTTCTTTATGATCTCCGTGACTCTGTGGTTATTTTACGGTTTTCAACTTTTTTACGAATGAACCCTTTTTTTGTTGTGCACCGATCACTATTTATTGTTCACTAAATGGGAGGGTGGAAATGTTAAAGATTGAAGATATGTTTGATAATCTGGGAGAATTCAGACACAAGGTAATATTTGATGGGGTAGGTTATTATTGGGAGGTTATCGGGAAAATTAATAAATATATAAAGGACTGGTTTAAAGAGGTAGAAAAGACGATTTATCCGAAAATGATAATAGAGGGAATATCTCTCCAGGAGGTAAGGGATGAAAAGGATAATCTGATAGATAAGGTATTGTATGTAGGGAGGGAGGTTAAAATTAGAGCGGAACTCTTTTTAAAAGAAATGGGAATTTTTATCGGAAGTGGAACTGTTTTAGAACCGACTGCTGTTATAAAATCTCCTGCAATCATTGGTAATGACTGCGAGGTAAGGCAAGGTGCCTATTTCAGGGGAAATGTGATAGTAGGGGATAAATCTATAATAGGACACACAACCGAGATAAAAAATTCTATACTCATGAACCACTCTGAGGCAGGACACTTTGCTTACATTGGTGATAGTATTGTGGGGAGTTATGTAAATCTGGGGGCAGGGACAAAGCTTGCCAATCTGCAGTTCAGGACACTGGAAGAGAAGAGGAGCGGCAGGATTAATACGATAAAGATTCAAACAGAAGGGAGGGTTATAGATACAGGTATAAAAAAGTTTGGTGCCATACTTGGCGATAATGTGGAGATTGGGTGCAATGCCGTTATTTCTCCTGGGGTTATCATAGGGAAGAATTCATGGGTTTATCCAAACCTCACTGTGAAGAAAGGATTCTATTCGCCGAATTTAGTAATAAAGTCGGACATAAGAAATGTCACATTACAGAAAACAGTTAAGGGTTAAAGGCGTTAAGATATAAAAAAAATTTCAGGGAGGTAATATGAATTTGCTTGTTGTGGGTTCTGTTGCACTTGATTCTGTTAAAACCCCATTTGGTTCTGCAGATGATGTTCTTGGAGGCTCGGCAACCTATTTCTCTGTATCTGCCAGCTATTTTACAGATGTATGTATGGTGGGTGTAGTAGGAGAAGATTTTCGTGAGGAGTATATAGATATACTTAAGGAGAGAAACATAGATATTGATGGCATTGAGAAGAGGAAGGGGAGGACCTTCAGGTGGAAAGGGGAATATGGATATGACCTCAATGAGGCACATACACTGGATACGCAGTTAAATGTCTTCGCCGATTTTAATCCTAAGATTCCTGAAAAGTACAAAGAATGCAGATATGTCTTTCTTGCAAATATTGACCCGGATCTGCAACGAGAGATACTGAATCAAATGAAGAGACCAGAGCTCATTGCATGTGATACTATGAATTTCTGGATTGAGAGAAAATACGAATCTCTTAAAAAGACGATGGAGCAGGTTGATATAGTGATAATAAACGAAGGAGAGGTAAGGGAACTGGCAAGGGAACCAAATTTAGTAAAGGCAGCCCAGAAGATACTCTCGTGGGGACCAAAAAGGCTTATTGCAAAGAGGGGTGAATACGGTGCAATAATGTTTTCTGATTCTGCAATCTTTTCAGCCCCTGCATATCCATTGGAGTCTGTCTATGACCCCACTGGTGCAGGGGATAGTTTTGCAGGTGGGTTTATGGGGTATATTTCTAATGTAAATAATATCAATGAATCTACTATACGACAGGCTATCATTTTTGGAAGTACTATGGCATCATTTAATGTCGAGGACTTTAGCCTCAATAGGTTGAGGAATCTTAGCTTGAGAGAAATTGAAGATAGGTTTAAGGAGTTTAAGAGGCTTACACACTTTGATGATTTAACTTGATAATTCTATGGATAAGAAACAGCAGTTTGAAGAAAATTTAGAAAAAATAGGGATGAGATTTGAAGAGGGGAATGTAACCTTAGATGGTCTCAGAAACTCTGGTATGGGAGAGGTAGTAATAGATGAGATGAAAAATAAGGGTATTATTTCTATACACGCCGATGGGAGTTTAAGGCTTACAAATCGGGGGCAGATAGCATTTAATTCCCTCATAAGGAGGCACAGGCTGGCAGAGAGGTTAATGAATGATATACTGAATATGAGCCATAAATCAATGGAGAGACATGCCTGTAAATTTGAGCATATATTAGATACAGATATTACTGAAAGTATATGTATCCTCCTCGGGCATCCAACGACCTGCCCGCATGGGAAGGTAATACCGCCAGGTGATTGCTGCAGCAAAGGGAGAAAAGAATTAGAACCATTAATAGTATCACTGGATAATCTTAGTTCAGGAGAGGCAGGTAAGATTCTTTATATATCCACAAGAGATCACCACCGTCTTGATAAACTTACATCCTTTGGATTGATGCCCGGAACAATTGTAAAGGTTCATCAGAAGCAACCTGCTATTGTAATACTCTTTGATGAAACAACACTCTCTATTGATTCTGAAGTTGCAAGAGAGATATATGTAAGAAAGATAAAAATCTAATACAACATACAACCGACGACTTACAACTGTTATCCTGTGTTGTTTGTTGTGGGTTGAATGTTGTTGGTATGCATTGTTATATGCAAATAAAAACAGGGCATATCTTTGCACTATATGCCTTTGATGTAGGGTATGAAATAGACCTTCAAAAAACAAGCCAGATTTTAAAAACCGAGTTAGCGAGAAAACTTTCAAAGAGGAAAATTGCACCTACATACCTCCAGTATCAGACCCCACCCCTTACCATCGCATTGGGTGAGTATTCCTTCCAGATCACTCAAATACCTATGAAGGCAGAGGTCGCTGCCAAGGTATTTGATTTTGGTGCAATAAGCATTACCTACAAAATACCATTCTCAAGTTTTTTGAGTGACCTTAATCGGTATAGTACTGCACTGCTCTATGATGTAAATTTAGGTATTGAGGCAAATAAATTTTTAGAGGAGCTTTTTTTAAAGATAAAACCTGCCATAAAAAAACCTGCAGTGAGTGAAATAGTTGAGGATTACTTTATATTTCAGATAACCGAATTTGAGAGGGAGATCACTGCAGAGAATCTGCGCAGAGATTATAAAGTTGATATTGCAAGGGCTCTCAGTTTTGAGCTTGGGGATATAAGTGCAGATGAGATAAATGAATCCCTTAAGAACCCGGTCTCCTATTATAATAATGATCTGGTAATTACTGACTGGAATGTAGCATTCGTGTATGACAGGGATTATGAAGATACCGTGGATGTCCTTGAATTTTTAAATGTGGAGTTAGTAGAATTAAGATTCAATGATAGTCTTCTTGATAAACGACTGATAGAGCTCTATGACAAGCTATATGAATCCAGGAGATATTTCACATATCTCTTTAATCCTTATGACAGGACTATCCATGTAATTTCAGAAATTAAGATTGAGGTATCAGCCCTCTTTGAGAAGATTGATAACACAATAAAACTTATTGGTGATATATATCTGGCAAAGGTGTATAATCTGACATCGGATAGGTTTCACTTTGATAAATGGGAAAAGGGTATTGAGAAAAAGCTTGCTGCAATAGAAAGTATCTATGTTATCCTTAATAACCGACTTGCCACTATCAGGGCTGAAACGCTGGAGGGTATAATAATCATCCTGATAGCGGTTGAGATAGTACTGGGATTGGCGAGAGGTTGAAAAATAAGAGACGAGGATAAGAAGATTTATGGTCAAGAAATTCTCAATTTTCAGGGAGGGGTAATGTCAGGTCATTCAAAATGGGCAACTGTCAAGCATAAAAAAGGTGCCCTTGACGCAAAAAGGGGGAAGATATTTACAAAACTGATAAAAGAGATATCAGTAGCTGCCAGACTTGGAGGGGGGGATCCTGAAGGAAACTCAAGGCTCAGAACGGCTATTGCCGCAGCAAAGGCAGAGAATATGCCGAGGGACAATATTGAGCGGGCGATTAAAAAGGGGACAGGGGAATTAGAGGGCACACATTATGAAGAGGTAAATTATGAAGGCTATGGTCCCGGGGGGGTGGCTGTTATCGTGGATGTTTTGACAGATAATAAAAATAGAACGGTTGCAGAGATAAGGTCTATTTTTACCAAGCATGGCGGAAACCTTGGTGAGGCGGGCTGTGTGAGCTGGATGTTTCATAAGAAGGGGCAGATTTTAATTGATGCTAAAAATGTAGAAGAAGATAAACTTATGTCTATTGTTCTCGATGCCGGTGCAGAGGATATGCAGTTAAGTGAAAGGGTTTTTGAGATTATAACTACAGTTGAAAAATTTGAGAAAGTTAAAAAGGCTATTGATGAACATAAGATACCAGCAACATTTGCAGAAATTACTATGGTACCCCAGAGCCATGTAAAACTATCAGGGCAGAAGGCTCAACAGGTGCTCCACCTGATGGAGGCGTTGGAAGACCACGATGATGTCCAGAAGGTCTACGCAAATTTTGACATACCGGAAGAAGAACTGGCAAAGATAAGCTAAGAACATGAAAATAGATAATAGAAATCAAAAGTCAGACTTCATATCTTCTGAGTCCTTCTGGATTCTGTCTTCTGAATTCTGACATCTTAATTATTATGAGAGTCTTGGGTATTGACCCTGGGAGTTCAGTAACAGGTTACGGAATTGTTGATTATAATCCCACCCCCCCCACCTTTAATAAAGGTGGGGGAGGGGGATTATCAGCTATAACATGGGGTGCTATCAGGACATCGAATCGTATCCCTTTTCATAAAAGGCTTAAAACTATCCATGACGGCCTCGTAGAAATAATAAATAAATATTCCCCCGATGCCGTAGCAATAGAAAATCTCTTTTTTGCAGAGAATGCCAAGAGTGCCTTAAAACTTGGACAGGTAAAGGGTGCAGCGATACTATCAGCAGTAAACCTGTCTTTAGAGGTTACAGAGTATACACCCCTGGAGATAAAGCAGGCGATAGCAGGATACGGCAGGGCAGACAAGATGCAGGTTCAGAGAATGGTGTCAACACTTTTAAACCTGAGCGAGAATCCCCACCCCCTTGACGCATCAGATGCCTTGGCAATTGCTATATGCCATATCCATACGGCACAAACGAAAATTAAGGAAAACCTCCCCCGACCCATCCACTGGATGGGTGCCCCGCCCTCCTTTATAACGAAGGGTAAGGGGAGGTAGATTTTTGATTTTTTATGATTGCTACAGTATCAGGTAAAATAACCCATAAGTCGCCAGAATTTCTCATAGTTGATGTTCATGGTATAGGTTATAAGATTATCGTTCCCCTTTCTACATATTATAAACTCCCTGAAATTAATAACCCAGTCTTTCTTTATACATACACCCATGTAAGGGAAGATGCACTCATGCTCTTTGGCTTCTTGACAAGAGATGAGAAGGATATTTTTGAAAGACTCATTGGTGTATCTCAGATAGGCCCGAAGCTGGCAGTAAATATACTTTCTGGAATAACGGCCCGGGAACTAAAGGAGGCAATAGCAAAGGGGGACATAGTAAAATTAATCTCAATTCCCGGTATTGGGAGAAAGACTGCTGAGAGGATTACATTGGAACTGAGAGATAAGATAGAATTTACATTTGAAGGTAGTCAGCCTTCAGCTGTTAGCCGTCAGCTATCAGTGAGGAGAGATCCGCTTTTTGAAGATGCAGTCTCTGCACTGATAAATCTTGGATATAAAAAATGGATGGCAGAGGATACAGTAAAGCAGGTCAGGGGAGATATTGGTGAGAAGGGAGGAATAGAGGATCTAATAAAGAAGTCATTAAAGATATTATCAAAATCATAACTAAAGAATCAAGTTAATGTCTGAAATGCCGTATCCCTGTAAAGACCATGGCGATGTTATGCTCATTGGCTGAGGCAATTACTTCTTCATCCTTTACAGAGCCGCCGGGCTGGATAATTGCTGTCACACCTGCCTTTGCCGCCTCATCAACACTGTCTCTGAATGGAAAGAATGCGTCTGATGCCATCACTGTCCCGTGAAGCGGCTTATTTGCCTTCATAGCAGCTAATTTTACTGAATCAACACGACTCATCTGTCCTGCACCTATACCTATGGTCTCTCCTTCTGCAGCATAGACAATGGCATTGGATTTTATATGCTTTGCAACCTTCCATGCAAACCTCATTGAAGCCCACTCCTTTTCAGCAGGCTGCCTATTTGTTACAACTTTTAGATTATCCTCATTCAGGGTGATTGAGTCCTTCTCCTGTAATAAAAGACCTCCACTTACACTTCTTAAATCATATTCTCTTTGAGCCTTTTTAGTAAGGTCTTTCAATTTGAGGAGTCTTATGTTTTTCTTTTCCTTTAATAGAGTAAGTGCAGGGGTGTCATAATCAGGGGCAATTATAGCCTCAATGAATGTTGCTGCCACTTCTTTTGCAGTCTCCTCATCCAGGGCCCTGTTAAACCCAATTATTCCGCCGAAAGCTGATAGGGGGTCAGTCTCCCTTGCTTTTCTGTAAGCAGAAACAGGGGTGTCACCTGTTGCAACACCACATGGATTTGTATGCTTTACAATTACTGCCGCAGTTTCATCAAATTCCCTCACAATTTCCAGGGCTGCATTGAGGTCAAGGATATTATTATATGAGAGCTCTTTCCCGTGAAGCTGTTTTGCCTTTGAGAGAGTACCCGTATTAAACCCAATATTTTCATAGAATGATGCCTTCTGATGGGGATTCTCCCCATACCGTAAATCAGTAATCTTTTCAAATTGCAGATTTAATATGGATGGGAAACCTTCTCCTTCAATCCTCTCCTCCAGAAATTTTGAAATGAGGCTGTCATATCGTGCAGTGTGCTTAAATGCCTTTACCGAGAGTTTCATTTTTGTGTCATAACTGATTAAACCATCATTCTCTTTCATCTCTGTTAATATCTCCTCATAATCATCAGGGTCAACAACAACTGCGACATCGTGAAAATTTTTTGCAGATGAACGGAGCATTGATGGACCACCAATATCAATATTCTCTATTGCTTCATCAAGTGTTACACCGCCTTTTGAAACGGTCTCTTCAAAGGGATAGAGGTTTACAACCACCATGTCTATTGGTTTTATCCCGTGAATCTTCATCTCCTCAAGATGTTTTTCATTATCCCTTTTTCCAAGAATTCCCCCATGAATCAATGGATGCAAGGTCTTTACCCTACCATCCATTATCTCAGGGAAACCTGTGTAATCAGAAACATGGATCACCGGGATCCCATTATCCTTTAATAATCCTGCAGTTCCTCCTGTAGAGAGTATCTCTACACCCATCTCTGTCAGTCCTTTTGCAAAACCCAAAAGACCATCTTTCTTTGAGACACTTACTAAAGCCCTGTTAATCTTACTCACGAACACCTCCTAAGTCACCATATAAAAATTGCACTATGCTTAGTATAGTTAATGCAACAGTATCTGTCCTTAAAATTCTCTGACCCAATCCTGCTGAAACAAATCCATAAGAATTAGCTACCTCTACCTCCTCTCCACTTAACCCGCCTTCAGGTCCAACAATAATTGCAATAACCACCCTCTTCCCCTCCTTACGAAGGAGGGGATAGAGGGGTGGTCGCCCCAATAAATCCTTTAACCCCCTCTTCTTTTCGCCTTCATAAAGGACTATCTTTAAATCTCCATCTTTATATTTTCCACAAAATTCCTTTAAATCATAGATGTCATTAATTAAAGGGATAAATCTCCTCAGAGACTGTTCAGCAGACTCCTTTGCAATCCTTTGCCACCTTTTTGTTCTTGTTCCTATGCTCTGCGTGGGAAAGCTCTCTATTTTAACAACGCATCTTTCCAGTTTAAGAGGGACAATCTCATGGACACCTAATTCTGTTGCCTTCTGGATAATAAAATCCATCTTGTCCCCTTTTGGAATACCCTGCCCGAGTATAATTTTTATCTTTGAGTCCTCAACCTTAAAATCTTTAAATTTTACCTCACCAGTTGCATACCCCCTTTTAACCTCCTTTAACAGCACCCTGTATTCCCACCCTAGTCCATCTAAAACTACTACCTCCTCACCTTCCTTTATTCTTAAAACCTTTCTCATCTGCTCAGCATCATCCCCTGTTATTTTCACATGGTCATTTACAAAAGAATCTCTATTTACAAAAAAACGATGCATGTTTCATTTGAACTGCCTTGTCTTAATAACCTCCCAGTCCTCTTTGAGGGTAAGATGTTTTGTGGTTGATGCACAGGATACTATCCCGAGGGCAATCAACCCTCCAATAGGGAGCCATATAATATGTTTGATAGCTTTCATATCTCAATGCCTTCACCTGATCCAAGAATAACCCCTTTTGTTTGAGAGCCCTTTAATCCATCTGTAAAATGTTTTGGGTCCTGTCTTATAACATCAAAGGTATTATAGTGCATTGGGATAGCTATCCTCGGTCTTAAAAACTCAACTGCTTTTATAGCATCCTCAATACCCATGGTGAAATTGTCACCAATAGGCAGCATGGCAGCATCTATCCTGTTTATTTCACCTATAAGTTTCATATCAGAAAAAAGTCCAGTATCACCTGCGTGGTATATTGTTTTACCCTCCATTGTCACTACAAATCCACAGGGATTGCCTGTTGCACCTGTATCCGTTGTTGAACCATGGTGGGCAATTGTCAATTTTACCCTCCCGAATGGAAAATTATAGCTCCCGCCTATATGCATGGGATGACCTGTTGCACCCTTTTCGTTACAGTAATTTACGAGCTCAAAGGGTGCAATAATAAGGGCATTGTTCCTTTTGCTTATATCAACTGCATCACCAAGATGGTCTCCGTGACCATGAGTTACAAGTACAGCATCAACCTTTACATCCTTTGGCTTAATCTTAGCCATGGGATTTCCGCTCAAAAAAGGGTCAATGATAATTTTGTATTTCCCTGCTTCTATAATGAAGCATGAATGTCCGTGATAAGTGATTCTCATTTCCTATCCCTCCTTTCTCCTGATAGTGTTTAACGATGTGGAGTTTATCACGGGGGGAAAAAATTGGTCAATTAAAAAATGAATAATCTGATGAAGCGAAATTTATCTTGATATAAAAAGGGGTATGGTATAGGTTAATAGCCATAGTTGGGGAAATGAATATTTATACAGAGTCGAAGTAATGAGAACTTGGTAGGTTGCGTCAAAGGTTTATGCTGAAGGAAAGGAGGTGATAGGTCTTATGGATAAAAGATTTTAAGGTATTGTTTTAGTATTAAGAGGAGGAGAAAAAAATGATAAAAAAATTAATTCAAACTGATAATGATATTTCAAGTCTTGTCCTTCGTGTGCTTTTGGGGGTTGTCTTTTTCCCGCATGGGGCACAGAAGGTCTTTGGATGGTTTGGTGGTCATGGCTTTTCTGGCACTATGGGATTTTTTACTGCAAACATGGGGATTCCTGCCATTTTCGCACTTCTGGCAATTGCAGCAGAGTTTTTAGGCCCCCTGGGACTCCTTTCCGGGCTTCTGACCAGAGTAGCAGCCTTCGGGATTTTCTGCAATATGACTGTGGCGATATTTATGGTACACCTTCCTAATGGATTTTTCATGAACTGGCTCGGTAAAAAACAGGGTGAAGGGTTTGAGTATCATATTCTGGCTGTAGCAATTGCAATAGCTTTGATGATTAAGGGTGGAGGAAGATGGTCAATAGATGGGCTAATATCAGAGGAGACATAAATAGAGAAAAATTCAAGCAGTGTATGATGGAAGAGAGATGCAGATACTTGACAATAAAAAGGATTTGGCTAATAATTGGGTTGCCTTGAATTGAGTTGATTGAAAGGTATTTTCAGATGAAAAAGGGAAAGGCTAAAAAAGGGTTCAGGATTGAGCATGACCCGCTGGGGGAAAAGGAGGTACCCGAGTGGGCCTATTACGGTATACAGACAGTTAGGGCAATTGAGAATTTCCCGATAAGCGGTATTCGTCCGATTCAGGAATTTATCCATGCTACTGCACTTATCAAAAAAGCTGCCGCCCTTGCTAATATGGATGTTGGAAAACTTGATACCAGAAAGGGAAAGGCTATCATAAAGGCAGCAGGGGAGGTAATTGAAGGTTTGTGGCATGATCATTTTGTGGTAGATGTCTTTCAGTCCGGTGCCGGCACATCACACAATATGAATGCCAATGAGGTTATTGCAAACAGGGCTATTGACATCCTTGTCGGGAGGAGAGGGGACTATTCACTCATCCATCCCAATGATCATGTCAATATGTCTCAGTCAACAAACGATGTCTTCCCCACGGCAATGAGGATTGCAGCCCTCTTTGCAATAGAGGGATTGATAATTGTGCTTCAGGGATTAGGCAAAACCCTGTTAGAGAAAGGGAGAGAGTTTGATGGGATTATAAAATCAGGGCGTACACATCTTCAGGATGCTGTCCCTATACGGCTGGGGCAGGAGTTTACAGGGTATGCCGTTTCTGTGGAAAGGGCGGGTAAAGAGATACGGAAAGAGGCAGACAGGCTCTATGAACTTGGTATAGGAGGCTCTGCAGTCGGGACAGGTATTAATACACACCCTGAATATCGTGACAGGGTTATACACCATCTCAGTGAACTTACTGGACTTAATTTTTCAGGGTCAAAGAATCTGATCGCCTCAATGCAGAGTATGGGAGATTTTGTATCCCTCTCTGGAAAACTCAAGGTGCTTGCAGTAGAGTTAATCAGGATTGCAAATGACCTGCGACTCCTGAGCTCTGGTCCAAGAACCGGACTTGCGGAGATACATCTCCCTCCGGTTCAACCTGGATCATCCATAATGCCAGGCAAGGTTAACCCTGTCATGGCAGAAGTACTTGACATGGTCGGGTTTCAGGTAGTAGGAAATGATATGGTAATTACCCTCGCAGGACAGGCAGGCCAGCTTGAGCTCAATGTGATGATGCCTGTCATAAATTACAACCTTTTGCAATCAATCAAGCTCTTAACAAATGTTATAAAGGTCTTTCATGAAAGATGTCTCGCAGGGATTGTAGCAGATGAGGGGAGGTGCCGTGAATTTGCAGAACGGAGTCTTGGTTTAGCAACTATTTTGAATACTGTTATAGGTTATGAGTCGTCTGCACAGTTAGTCAAGGAGGCAATCGCATCGAATAGGCCGATACGGGACTTAGTAATTGAAAAAGGGATTCTTTCTAAAAAGGAGACTGACTCCATATTAGACCCATACAGGATGACCAATCCAGGGGAAGATGAGAGATAAAGTTAGTAGTCAGAGGGAGGAGGCAAGGTGATCATAGGTATCCCAAAAGAGACATTCCCAGGGGAAAGGCGTGTTGCCATCATCCCTGCTGCTGTACCATCTTTTACGAAGGCAGGACTTGAGGTTTATGTAGAGTTGGGTGCCGGTGATTCAGCAGGCTTTCCAGACTCTGCCTATCAGAAGGAAGGGGCACATATTGTCCCATCTCATACCGAAGTATTTAAAAATGCAGATGTGATTTTACAGGTCCGTGCTGTTGGTGCTAATCCAGAGGCCGGGCGATTTGATATTGAATTGATGAGACAAGACCAGATAATTATTGGATTTCTTGATCCCCTTACTTTTCCAGAGAGCGTTAAAGAGATAAGCGAGAAGGGGGTTACAGCCTTTGCCTTAGAGCTTATTCCCCGTATAAGCCGTGCACAGAGTATGGATGCCTTGTCATCAATGGCCTCTATCGCAGGCTACAAAGCAGTGCTCCTTGCGGCAGAGAGACTTCCCAAGATCTTTCCTATGCTCATGACAGCAGCCGGGACTATAGCCCCGGCTCGGGTGTTTGTGGTTGGTGCTGGGGTGGCAGGACTTCAGGCTATTGCTACTTCCCGTCGATTGGGTGCAGTAGTGGAGGGATATGATGTCCGTCCTGCAGTTAAACAGGAGGTGGAGAGCCTTGGGGCTAAGTTTATAGAGCTGCCTATAGATGTAACAGGGTCCCAGGATACTGGAGGTTATGCAAAGGCATTGGGTGAAGAGTTTTATCGCCGTCAAAGGGAGATGATGTCTCATGTGGTGTCCCGAAGCGATGCTGTGATAACTACCGCCGCTGTCCCCGGGAAAAAGGCTCCTATCCTTATATCGGGAGAAATGGTATCTGGTATGATGCCTGGCTCTGTGATAGTTGATCTGGCAGCTGAAAGGGGTGGTAACTGCGAGCTTGTGCATCCTGATGAGATCATTGAAGAGAAGGGAGTAACTATCCTTGGTCCTGTAAATCTTCCATCCACTGTCCCATACCATGCGAGTCAGTTGTATTCAAAAAATATATCTACTTTTTTGCTCAACCTGATTAAACAGGGGAGAATGAACATCAATCTTGATGATGTGATAATCAGGGATACCTTAATTGTTCAGAATGGTAAGATTGTGCACCCCAGGAGTTTAGAGATTTATAAAGAAGGTGTTGCAGCACCTCATATAAACAAATAGACATATATGATTTGTCTGCAGCTAATTAGTTCATAGAAAGGGATATAGAATGGAAACACTCATTGCTGTTATTACCATCTTTGTCCTTGCAATTTTTGTCGGTTTTGAGATTATTACGAAGGTGCCGCCGATACTCCATACCCCTCTCATGTCAGGCTCTAATGCTATCTCAGGTATCACCCTCATTGGTGCTATCCTTTCTGCAGGGACAAAGCTGACCCTGCTCACGACGGTACTTGGATTCCTGGCAGTTATCTTTGCCACCATCAATGTAGTAGGGGGCTTTCTCGTAACGCATAGAATGCTCAAGATGTTTAAAAGGAGAGAATAGGTAAATTCTCAACAATATCTCATGACCTTAACTCTTATAAACCTTACTTATCTCATAGCCTCTGTCTTATTTATCTTTGGTCTCAAAGGGCTTACACACCCGCGTACATCCCTGCGGGGAAATATGCTCGGTGCACTGGGGATGCTTCTTGCAGTGGTTGTTACCCTCATTGATCGTCATATTGTAAGCTATGAGATTATCTTTATCGGTCTGTTTGCCGGTTCTGTTATCGGAATAGTACTTGCTCTTAAGGTGCAGATGACTGCCATGCCACAGATGGTAGCCCTTTTAAATGGCTTTGGCGGTGGCGCCTCAACTCTCGTGGCAGGGGCTGCCCTCATTGAGACGATACATGGTGAGGGGATACTCAATGCCCAGTTTACTATTGCTACAGCGGCATCAGGGATCATCGGGGCTGTTACTTTCTGGGGGAGCATGGTAGCCTTTGCCAAGCTCCATGAGATCATTTCAGGCAGACCTATCCATTTCTCAGGACAACAGATACTGAACGCGGTCACAGGACTATTCAGTCTTATCATCGGTGTACTGATTATACTTAATCCAGCGAATACTGATTTATACTGGGTACTGATAATAATATCTTCTGTTCTTGGTATATTACTGGTGATCCCTATAGGAGGCGCTGATATGCCTGTAGTTATTGCCCTGTTAAACTCCTACTCAGGAATGGCGGCTGCAGCGACAGGTTTTGTCCTGAATAACAATATACTCATCATCACCGGTTCTCTTGTCGGGGCTTCTGGCATTGTTTTAACGCGGATTATGTGCAAGGCAATGAATAGGTCTTTAATGAATGTACTCCTGGGTGTTACGGGGACTATAAAGAAAAGTGCAATCAGTGCCGATGAATTCTATAAAGGGAGAGTTAAGTCTGCTACCCCGGAGGAGGTGGCAATGCTTTTCGAGACTGCCCGAAGGGTGGTGATAGTACCGGGGTATGGCCTGGCAATATCTCAGGCACAGCACGCAGTTCGGGACCTTGCCAATCTGCTCGAGTCGAGGGGGGTTGTAGTAGAATTTGCTATTCATCCTGTGGCAGGCAGGATGCCAGGGCATATGAATGTCCTCCTTGCTGAGGCAGATATACCGTATGAAAAGTTAAAAGAGATGGATGTGATCAATCCAACCTTTGAGCAGACTGATGTAGCTGTAGTTATAGGGGCTAATGATGTTGTTAATCCTCTTGCCCGAACTGACCCAAAAAGCCCAATTGCCGGAATGCCCATTCTGAATGTAGATAAGGCACGGAGCGTAGTTGTAATAAAACGGAGCTTAAGTCCTGGATTTGCCGGTATTCCGAATCCACTCTTTGCTGCTGACAATACATTGATGCTCTTTGAGGATGGGAAAAAAGGGGTCCATGACCTCATCGCTGCCCTGAAGGAGATCTGATTGATAATCAATAAAAACCCTTGACAACACAGGAAAAAAGGCTTATAAAACAATATAAAAATGCCTCTTTTAAAGAGGCTTTGCTTTTTTTGTTCAGATATAGGAATTTATAAAATTCAGCCACGAATGAACACGAATTAACACTAAATTTTGAAAAAAACCTGTTTTAAAATTCGTGAATAATAGTGTAAATTTGTGGCTGAATATGTTTTTGTTCTATTTTGGGAATCTGAAAAAATCTACACCTCCAGACAAGGACTTTAGTATGCCCCGAAGGATCTCAAATGAAACAGGATTTCTGATAATAGGGAAAAGAGTATGCTCAATGAAAAACAAAAACTTGAACAGATAATCAATTTAGGATTAGAGGTTGCTCAGGTTAAAGATGTTGATTTGCTTTTGGAGAGGATCCTTACAGAGGCAAGGACGCTTGTTAATGCTGATGCCGGATCTATATATATTAAAGAAAATAGTAAATTGATGTTCAGTTATACCCAGAATGAAACCATGAGACAGAAGCTGCCCCCTGGTCATAAGCTCATATATTCTACATTTTCAATCCCTATCAACGATAAGTCTATTTCTGGATATACAGCCCATACAGGTAAGACTCTGAATATTGAGAATGTCTATACATTACCTGAAGGTGTCCCTTACTCATTTGATAAACATTACGATGAAGTATCCAGATATCGAACACAATCAATGCTGACCTTCCCTTTGAAGACCCATAGGGGAGATATCATTGGTGTGCTCCAGCTGATAAATGCCCAGGATAAAAATAAAGATGTTATACCCTTTAATAAGGAAGATGAGCCCCTGATTATGCATTTTGCAAACAATGCGGCTATTGCTGTAGAACGGGCGCAGATGACGAGGGCCATTATCTTGAGGATGATAAGGATGGCTGAACTGCGTGACCCCAAAGAAACAGGGGCGCATGTAAATCGTGTAGCCGCGTATTCAGTAGAGATATATGAGGCATGGGCATTGAAGAAGGGCATTCCGCAGGTGGAGATTGATAAGAACAAGGATATTCTAAGGATGGCTGCCATGCTTCATGATGTGGGAAAGGTGGCAATTTCTGATATCATATTAAAAAAACCTGCGAAGCTTGATGTGGATGAAATTGAAATTATGAAGCAGCATACCTATCTGGGGGCAAGATTATTTACTGATAAATATTCTGACTTTGATGAAGCAGCCTCACAGGTGGCATTAAATCATCATGAACGGTGGGATGGAAATGGCTATCCAGGGTATGTCAATCCAATGACCGGCGAACCTCTCTCTGGTTATACAAACAGCAAGGGGATGGCAATAGGGAAAAAGGGAGAAGAGATTCCATCCTTTGGCCGTATAGTTGCGATTGCAGATGTATACGATGCATTGAGCTCCCGCAGGGTATATAAAGAACCCTGGGATGAATCGAAGGTTCTGGAAACCCTGCATGGGGATGCCGGTAGACATTTTGATTCTGAAATGATTGATGTTTTTTTATCAAGTCTTGATATTATCCGTAATATTACTAAGCGTTATCCTGAAAAGTAGTTCATGGATATCATAGTTTCTTGTCAAATCAGCCGCTTATCTTCCGCCTTCAAGGGTAAGCTTTAACCGAGATTATGCATTAGCCACGAATGGACACGAATGAACACAAATAAATCAAATAATTATCAGAAATTCCTTTTCACTTAAAAAGTGAAATGTATTCC
>JACQQJ010000161.1 GCA_016207035.1 Nitrospinota bacterium
ATTGTACGAAAAGCCATGAAATTTGGAACAAAAGGTAGCTAAAGAGGGCTATAATAAAATATTTTTTATCATTATCTAAGTTATATACTCTAAAGAAAACGAAAATAATTGCAGGTAGAAAGTTTAGAAATATACTTACTTCAGATTGGTTGAGGAAAAAACTATCTTCTCTGTATAAAAAGTTAATTTCTTTATATGGTAACAGCCAGTCAATTAGATAGAGCTGCAAATAATTAACATCAAAATTTCCTCCATTTGAAAATCTAACTCCCGGATAAACGGTTTGACTCATAAGTTTAATTGCTTCTAAAGATTTAGAAAAAAATGAATAAAAGGTTAATCCTATAGCTATAACCATAAGACCAATAAGAACATAGTCATATTTCTTCAACCTTATCTTTGAACTATTGGAATAAATTATAAATACTAAAAATATGATTGTTAAATACCCTAAAGGCACCTGAATTGGTGGATAGATCGTTAGGGAATATCCAATTATACTACTGGTTAAAACCCCTATTAGAAAGGGCTTAAGTTTTTTATTATTAGTATTTACATAGTACCAAGTAGCTATAATAATGGCTTGTGAAAATATCCAGAGTTCAACAAAGGCACTAAACCACCATTGAACTGCTGGAGAGTAAGTAATCCAAAATGCCCCAACAATTGAAATGAGTGTATTTTTATTTGTAAGGAGCATAGATAATTCGTAGGAAAGTAAAAACAACAATATTACTTTAGAATACCAATACCATGACAAACCGTATTCTTTGCCAAATAAAATGAAGCCCCAATTAAAGGGTTTTCCTAATATAGTTAGGTCGAATACTGGTGCATAGGCAGAAATAGCCATATTTTGACCATCTGAACGGATATTCGGGTTAACTAAAGGGAAAAAATCAGCGGTTTCTGTCTGCGAAAAAAATATTGGAGTTTGTATTAACCATTCATCACTGCGAATACCTCTGGCTTTCCCGAACAAAACAGTTTCTTCATTTTTGTTAACTTTTTCCTTTATTATTAGATCCCAATATGCAATAGAAGATCCATGCAACTTTGCAACAACTAAAAAAGCAAAAAGTATAAATGCAATTATATATCTATATCTAACGCAATATTTAATTATCGATAAATTAAACAAACAAAACCTCCTAATTTTTTACTGACCAAATTAGTTTTACCGGCCCAAACAATCCCCCTTCCCTGTTATCCGGGAACCACACTAATGTATGAGGATAATATTTTTGAGCAGCCTCATAAGTAGCATTAGTTAATAAATTGCCTACCCTTACTTTAAGTGAGTTTTTTCCTTTTTTAAGATAGTGGGTAACATCAAATTTAAAGGGAGCCCAAAGTTTTGATCCTACATGTTGATTGTTAACCCAGACTTCAGCCACATAATTTACTTTACCGAGGTTCAGCATTACCTTTTCGGAATCCGAAGACCAATTAAAGTTTTTTTCATAATCTATTAACCCGGAAAATTCATCCATTTCATCCCATGATCTCCAGGATACCAAGCCGGATTCAGCAACAGGTAGGTTTGTACGATAGCTTTTCCCAGGTATAGGATGAGGGCGTTGAACACTTAAATCTAAAGAAACCTTCCATTGTCCTTCAATCAGAATTTCTTCCCTTGGAGCTTCTGTTGCAGTGGCAGTAATATTTTCCTTTTCATTGTCAAACACCAACCAGAAAGCTTCATTTGGTTCAAAGGACAGTTTCACATAAGAGTCTGGACCTTTTACGATTGAAGCGATTTCCAAAATAGTGCCGGTTTCACAATCCCATTTAGTTGCCCGTCCTTTCAGACTTAATACCTTTATCTCACATTGTTGAGGTTGAGTGCTATTATTGATGAGCCAATAGAAATCTTTTCCGTCAATCTTTTTATGTTGATGATGGGTCTTAAATGCCCCTGATACAAATTCAATATGCGGTTGTAAATGGTTATTGTTAACCAGCCATGGGATATTACCTTGTGATTGTATCACAGAAGGTTGCTTTTTCAATTCTTGCATTAATTTCAAAATTTCGGAGTCATTCATTCCTCCTTCTGGTGAAGCCACTGGTAAATCTCCTAATAAACAAATCTTCCCTCCTGCTTTAGCAAAATCAACCAATTTGTGGGCTAAATCCTTTTCCAGCGCAAATAAGGTTGGCACTACTACTGTTTTAAAATTAAAATCTTTATATCGAAGCGTGCGATTTGGAGCAATTTCCATTTTTCCTAAATAATATCGATCAGCTATTAAATATTCAATTCTGGCATCAGTCAGGTTATTGATGGCTGTGGTATATACTTGTTCAATTTGATTAATGGTATTCCGCTGGTTTTTTATGCCTTCTTCAGAGTTAAAAAGACGATCAATAGCAACATTATCAGTCCCTTTATAATAATCACCTCCCATGAGGGCATAGACACTAGTCATGGGGTTGAGCAACAATACATCTGGTTCTGTATGGCCGTGTGAGGCAACATAACTTGCTCTTCGCACAAAGTCGGTCCAGTGTTTTAGGTATGGCCAATAGGGATTAATGTCATACCAGTCTGGAGGCCATATTGTTTTGGTCATATCCCGATTAAAATATACCCCGTGCGGAACTATATGACTGGTTCCCCAACAAATTACAGAGTTAATAGCTTGCTTCATAATATCAGGTGTCATTTGAAAACCAGCTACTCCCAAAATTTCTGTCATAAAGCGACGATTTTCAAATTCGCTTACACTTTGGGTTTCTTTAAAATCATGCACCTGAAATACCTTTAAAGTCAATGCATCAGTACCTGGCATGGACACACGTCGTTGTTGCTTAAAAAAATCTCCAACTCTTAATGCCTGGGCCGTGAGAGTTTCTTCCCATAAATTAGAAATGCAATACATGCCTTGCTTGGCACACCAATCATTTAACTCCCCGAAAAAGTCTGCATAAATATCACCTGCTATATCATACCAATCGTATCTTGCTTTAGGCCAGGTTCCCTCATCATCATTATCCAACATTAATGGAAGTACTAAACGCAAATCTTTACCTTTTTTTTTACGAAATTCCTTTTCGAAATCCTTTGACCAACCCAGTTTGTAAGCATAATATCCTTCGTTGTCAATAAATACGCCTGAAACCGTTTTTCCGAGCTCAGGCACATTTTTTTTGTAAGGTTCCTGGGCAATAGCTAAGTATTTTTTTGCCAAACTTCGGTCCAGGTAATTTACATCGGCGTTTATGTCATATTCTCCATGATATTTATAAAAAGTATATACCCTCCAGATACCTTCATCAGGTGCCTTCCAGTTTTTTATACCTTGTGGTAATAATTTCATAGTACTGCTTTTAATATTGATAAAATCAAAGTCTGTAGAAAAACTCTCTGATTTAGTTAGGTCTGGTTTTAAAGATTCATTACTACCATGTTCAGCTACAACTGTAAAAAATGCACTATCCGGGATAGTAACTTCCATCCCCCCTCTTAAATCTCGCACACGAGGCAAAATTGAAACAGGCTTTAATTCTGGATGCTTTTTTATTGTACGGCCATTAGCCCTTCCCCAAGGGCTCCAATATTCGTCGCAATAACCGATAAAAGCATTATGTTTTTTTGCCCCCTCTACTGCAGTATTATATGCCTTAAACCACTTATGTGATAACCATTCCTTATCTGGCAAAGCTGAGACTGGTTTTCCATTTTCCTCAACGCTTGAAGAACGTGGATGTACATAACCGGGATTTAAACCTTTCTTTGCCATTTCTTCTGCCATTGTCCTGACCCTTTCAACATCAAGTTTATCATCCCAAAACCAAAAGGCATATGGTGCATATTCCAATCCGGGCTCCTTAAATCCAGACTTAAGTTCTTTAAAAGATATCTGGGAGTTTTTCCATGTTGTTGTTTCAGTTTTATTGGTATTGGTAACAGAACAGGCGATACCCCAACAGGAAAGCAAGGTTACTAATAGATATTTTTTCATTAGGAGTTATCTTGATTCTATGATTTACCTTAGATGGCAGGCGATGAGTGATTTATTCCAGCCTCCATAACACTCTTCATCGGGGGCAGGGTTCTTATATTAAGGTTTGCATTTTTACATTTATTTATAATCCTATCCATTGTCTCCCTTGATGCAGAAGGTATGGCAACGATTGCATCTTCAATATTATATTTTTGCTTTATCTCTTTCAAATCATCCGTTTTTCCCAATACAGGCACACCGTTAATCTTATACCTCTGTTTTACAGGGTCATCATCTATAAAACCCACCACATTAAAATTAATATCATGGTTATTCCGTATCTCTCTCAATACTAAATCACCGGCATCCCCAGCACCAATAATGATAGCTTTTTTGCCATTACCCTTTCTATAATCTATCAGATACTCCTTTAAAGACCTTAAGGCGAGCCTGCTTCCTCCTATCATTACTACGGTAAACAGCCAATCAACTATAAAAACCGCCCTGGAATATTCCTGAAATCTAACTGTAATCACTATACCCACCATAATAATAAGGGTACTCAGTGTTGCACCCTTTACGATTGCCATCATGTCCCTGATACCCACATACCTCCATATACTTTGATAGACACCAAAGTAATAAAATGTTGTAACCTTTACAATTACAACCCATGGAAGTGTATTTACAAAAAATGTCAGGTTGGGATTAAGCAGGTGCCCTTCAAATCTGATAAGATATGCAGAGAAATATGCCACAGAAATCAGTATCAAATCCATAATAATCTCAGCGATTCTTCTCCGGCTTAAAGTAATTCCAGATTTACGATACTGCCTCTTTGCAATTATTACCTCAATTTCCCTATTAGATTTTGAATATACCCTTTCATCGCCAAGAAAAATCCCCAAAAGATAAAACCCGATTGCCGATAGAACAGAAATTACCATTATTACAAAAGGATTTATGCTGAAATAGAGTGCAAGAAGGGCAAAGAAAATTGAGAATCCATAAAAGGACAATACTACCTGTCTTTCGCTCAAACCCAAGGCGACGAGCCTGTGAGATATATGGTCTTTTCCCCCTTGAGATATGGCTCTCCCTCTAAGCTTTCTTGTCAGGGTTACAAATGTTGTATCAAATATCGGGATACCAAGAACCAGAAGCGGGACTACCATTGTAGCTATAAGATTTGATGCCTCTCTCCATGTACCAATTATTGCCGTAGATGAAAGGAGAAATCCAAGGAACATGCTCCCGCAGTCACCCATGAATATCTTTGCAGGATTGAAATTATAAACAAGAAAACCAAGAGATGCCCCAGCCAATATAAAAGCCAAAAGGGCAGCACTGTGGTTGCCTGATTGGATTAAGAATATTCCCAATGAGGTAGCTGCAATAACAGCAATACCTGCCGATAGACCATCCATATTATCCAGCAGATTAAAGGAATTTGTTATCGCCACAAGCCAGAGAATTGTAAAGGGAATGCTTATCACAGGATAGGGTATAATTTCTATAATAATGCCTGATAATGTAAGAGACGAGGCAATGATAATCTGCCCTACAAGTTTTACCTGTGGATTTAGTTTTACAATATCATCAATTAACCCAAGGGCAAATATTGCAGTAGCACTCAATAAAATTGGTAATTTGTAATTAAAATTTGGAATAAAAAAGGTAGTGATGATTATCCATGAAGCCCATATAGCAATCCCGCCAAGGAGGGGTGTAGGTTTTTTATGCCACCTGTCCTCCCTGACCTCTGCTACCTTTCCAAATTTTGTGGATACAACCCTTACTACTGGAGTCACTATGAAAGAAATCATGAAAGATGCAATAAATACTAACAGGTATTTTGGTATATCCATATCATCAGAATACAGAAGTCAGAAGGGACAATTGGTTTTATATGACTTCTGGCTAAAAAAATCTCTATTCTTATTTTACAATCTTTATTGCGACCTCTTTAGACACCCTCGGTGGTGGAACTGGTTCTTCATCAGGATAACCAATGGGGACAATAGCAACAGGCCTTAAATGGGCAGGTATATTGAGAATTTTTATCACCTGTTCCTCAATAAATGCGCCAACCCACACACTGCCAAGCCCCTGTTCATATGCTAAGAGCATGAAGTTCTGTATACTTGACGCCACATCCTGAATGGTATACAATTCCTCACCTCTTTTCCCATACCTCTGACGAATATGATAATCACAGCACCCAACCACTGAAAGAGGGGCAGATGCTATGAACCCCTGATCCAGTGCAGCACTGGCAAGCCTCCTCTTTATATCGGCATTAAAAACAAAATAAAAAAATCTTGACTGCAGATTACCTGCACTGGGGGCCCATAAAATTGCCTCTATCAATTTGTCGATAACATCCTGTGGTATCTCTTTTTTTAAAAACTCCCTGATACTCCTTCTCCCCTTGATAATTTCTAAAAGTGTCATAGAGTAATTAAACCCCTATTCTCTCTGAAACATTTTAATACGAGAGGAGATAGTACCCTTCTCTTTTTAAATAATGATGAGCAAAAAAAGTATCCGTTCACTCACAGGCTTCATATATTTATATCATAATTGAAAAAGAAATCAAACCTTGACATATGAACATCTTGTTTTATAATAAATTAGAGGTAATGTCTTATGCCTGAGGTAATAGAAAAAAAATCGAGTTTTAAGAAGACGGTACGGGATGAGGTTAAATCTGAAAGGCTCGGTGATCTGCTCCGCAAGGATGGACAGATTACAAAGTTTCAGCTTGATGAGGCTCTGGCTGTCCAGAAAAAGAGCGGTGGAAGATTAGGGCAGATACTTATTTCACTCGGATTTATAGATGAAGAAACAATTATTAATTTTCTTGGCCGTCAGCTCAATTTCCCTACTACAAATATATCTGAAATGCAAGTCAGCGAGGATGTTATAAAACTCATCCCCTATGAACTTGCAAAGGAGCATTTTGTCTTTCCCCTGAATGTATCAGATGGTACCCTCTCCATTGCTATGTCTGACCCAACAAATAATAGGGCTGTAGAAGATATACAACTCAAGACAAAACTCTCTATAAAGGTATCAATTGCCTCAGAAAAGGAGATTGCTGGTGCATATAAAAAATATTATAAAATAACGAGTGAGGAGTATGACAGTTTCTTTAAAAAGATAGGGGGAGAGTCTGAAGAGAAAGTAGTTTTGCAAGAGGTAGAAGATTTTGGTTCCCTTGTTTCTGAAGTGACGGAAGATATAGCCATAGAGAAGGGGGATGAGGAGGAGATTAAAGAGGCATTTGGTGCAGGCGATGCACCAATTATAAAACTTGTAAATGGAATAATGACTAAAGCTATTAAACTGGGGGTCAGTGATATTCATATCGAACCTTTTGAAAAGACATTTTATGTACGATACAGACTCGACGGTGCCCTCTATAAGGCTATGTCCCTCCCCCTCCAGATAAAAAATGCCATAGTTTCAAGGATAAAGATCATGGCTAATCTCAATATAGCTGAAAGGAGGGTACCTCAGGATGGTCGTATTAAATTGAGACTTGGTAGGACTAAGGCTATTGATTTCAGGGTCTCTGTCCTGCCAACACTATGGGGCGAGTCTATTGTCATGAGGATACTCAACCCTGAATCATTGATGCTGGACTTTAAAAAGCTTGGCTTTTCGGAGGATACCCTCAGAAAGTTTAATAAGGCCATTGAACGGCCACAGGGTATGATTGTAATTACCGGACCAACGGGGAGCGGAAAAACAAATACACTCTACTCTGCCATAAACAAACTCAATGACCCCACGGTAAAGATATTAACGGCTGAAGATCCGGTAGAATTTAATTTCCCCGGCATAAATCAGGTGCTTGTTCGAAATGAAGTTGGGATGACATATGCTGCCGCATTAAAGGCATTTTTAAGACAGGACCCCGAAATTATCCTCGTTGGAGAGACAAGGGACATGGAAACTGCAGAGATATGTATAAAGGCTGCAATGACAGGTCACCTCGTCTTCACTACACTTCATACAAATGATACGCCATCTACAGTTGGCCGTCTTGTTGATATAGGCATCCCCCCTTACATGGTTGCAGCAGCTGTTAACTTGATACTTGCACAGAGACTGCTCCGCAGAATCTGCACAAACTGTAAGGAGCCTGTAGCTCATCTTAACAAAGAAGAACTTATAGAGGCAGGTTTTTTAGAGAATGAGATCCCTTCCCTCCAGGGTAAGATTATGCATGGGCAGGGGTGTCCAAAGTGCAATGGTACCGGTTATAAAGGACGTGTTGGTGTTTATGAAGTCATGGAGATAACAGAGACAATTCAAAAGGCTATAGTATCTAGTGTGCCAGAAGATCAGTTGAGAAAGATTGCAATAAAAGAGGGGATGATTACATTGAGAATGGACGCCCTTCAAAAGGTAAGAGAAGGAATTTCTACAATGGAACAGGTGCTGGAGAATACAGTCATAGCTAAAGAGGCACTGCCGGCATATCTTTTAAACCCTGATGAACTTACCTTTGAAGATGGAGACCTTATTATAAAAGAGGGTAATACAGACAAGAATTTTTATCAGTTGATTCAGGGGCAACTTATTATCATAAAAAATGAAAGGGTTGTTGGTGAAATAAGTCTGCCTGGTGAATATTTTGGTGAGATGAGTGCCCTTACGGGTGAACCGAGGGCTGCAACAGTCAGATCAAAGGGTAAATCTATCGTAAAGGTCTTCCCGGGTGAAAAGCTCAAGGAGACAATTGAAAACTACCCTGATATTGCCTTAAGAATAATAAATTCCCTTATCAGGAGAATTAATGAGACTGATAGAAAGTTGGCTGCAGTTGGAGAAAAGATTGTTAGTTAAGGTAAAGAGGTTAAACGGTCAAAAAGTTAAAGATTATTTTACCTCTTTACCTTTTACCTCTTTACCCTCAGTAGTAGCTGCAGGTTTTGTTTCTTTTACGGTATTCTTCTGTATAAGAGTGACAGCAGGTTTCTTTGAAGATAGTACTGCCAGGCTTAGCGAAGTAACCATAAATACTATGGCAATTATCGTTGTAAGTCTACCGAGAAAACTCTGGGGTCCCCGACTGCCGAAGAGGGTCTGACTTGACCCTCCAAATGCAGCCCCTATGTTCGCCCCCTTTCCGCTCTGGAGGAGGACAATCAGTATCAAAGACAGGCCTACCATTACATGAATAATAGTTAATATAGTTACCATTTAACCCCCTTTTAATAAAGCAATGAGTGTTGAGCAATGAGTAAAAACTCATAGCTCATTGCTTATTTTATACCATGCAGGCTGACATTACAATCTGTGTAAAGGAATCAGCTTCAAGGCTTGCACCACCAACGAGGAAACCATCTATCTCCTTTTCTGACATGAGTTCAGCAGAGTTCGATGGCTTTACACTTCCACCGTATAGTATCCTTATACCGGATGCAATTTCTTCATTAAATAACTGTGTTAAGAGTCTCCTTATGTATCTATGGACAATATTAGCCTGTTCCGGTGCAGCATTCCTTCCTGTTCCTATTGCCCAGATTGGTTCATACGCAATTGTTAATTCCTTTACTTCATTCAGGGTTAGACCTTCCAGTCCTCTCCTCAATTGTGACTCAATCACCTGCATTGTTTTATCTTCTTCCCTCTCTTGAATAGATTCTCCAACACAAACAACAGCCTTAACTTTATTTCGTAAGGCTGACCGTACTTTTTTATTTACTATTTCATCAGATTCTTTAAAATATTCCCTTCTCTCCGAATGTCCTATTATAACATATTCACACCCCAAATCCACAATCATTAAAGGGGATACCTCACCTGTATACGCACCCCTATCTTCCCAGAAGATATTTTGAGCTGCCAGTTTTATATCTGAACCCTTGATAATAGCACTCAGGCAAAATAATGATGTAAACGGAGGTGCTATAACAATCTCTACACCTGCAATAGCCTTTAACGATTTTTTTAGTTTTTCTATGAGAAGAGATGATTCTGCAATAGAGTTGTTCATCTTCCAGTTTCCAATAATAAGGGGTTTACGCATAAACTTTCTAACTTTCTTTATCTGTCAATGACTCAATACCAGGCAGTGCCTTCCCCTCCAGTAATTCCAGAAATGCCCCTCCACCTGTGGATATGTATGAAATCTTATCTGATTCACCTGCCTTATGGACGGCAACATCAGTATCACCTCCACCCACAATGGTAAGTGCAAATGAATTCGCAACAGCATGAACCATCGCCATTGTTCCCCTGCTGAAAGGGTCCATCTCAAATACCCCCATTGGGCCGTTCCATATAATCGTCTTGGCATTGTGGAGTGCCTCTGTAAAAAGGGTTGATGTGGCAGGCCCGATATCCAGAGCGACCCAGCTATTTGGTATCTCCTGGGCAGGGACGATCTTTGCTTCTGCCCTCATATCCATTCTCTCGGCAACTACAAAATCCACAGGGAGATAAAATTTAACCCCTTTATCATTTATCTTCTGTATTATCTTTTTCACATCATCAAGCGTATTATTCTCTACCATTGAGCCGCCTACATGATAACCGAGTGCCTTTAAAAATGTAAATGAAAGACCGCCACCGATTATCACCTTATCCACCTTATCAGACAGGTTATTAAGAACCCCTATCTTACCAGATGCCTTTGAACCTCCAAGGATAGCAACAAAAGGTCTTGTTGGATTTGAAACTGCCTTTTCAAAATACTGTATCTCCTTTTTCATGAGGAAGCCTGCAACTGCTACAGGGACATACTTTGTAATTCCCTGTGTAGATGAGTGTGCCCTGTGTGCGGTACCAAAGGCATCATTTATATATACATCTGATAATTCAGCCAATTTTTTTGAAAAATTATCGTCATTTTTTTCCTCCTCTTTATGAAATCTTAAATTCTCAAGGAGGAGGACATCACCTGGTTTCATCTCTTCTGCCATCCTTTTTACATCCTCGCCAATAGAGTCCTCAGCCATCATTACATTCTTTCCGAGAAGTCTCCTGAGCCTCTTTAAAATCAGATTCATGCTGAGATTTGGAGCCACAATCCCTTTTGGTCTCCCCATATGTGAGGCGAGGATAACCTTTGCCCCTTCATCAATTGCGTAATTTATGGTAGGAAGGGCTGCCTTTATCCTCGTATCATCAGTAATGTTTCCAAACTGGTCTAAGGGGACATTGAAGTCCACCCGGATAAAACATCTCTTGCCTTTCAGATCCAGGTCTTCAATGGTTAATTTGTTCATTGTATCCCTTTCTCAGCTATATATAAAATCAGATCTCTGACCCTGGTTGCGTAGCCTAATTCATTATCATACCATGCAAGAACCTTCGCCATCCTTTTCTCTATTACTTTTGTGGACATGGCATCTATAATAGAGGAGTGGGGATTTTTGTTGAAATCTACGGAAACCAATGGTTCATCACAGTATTGAAGTATACCCTTCAGTTCGCCTTCTGCGGCTCTTTTAAAGGTTCGATTTATCTCTTCTGCACCGGCATCCTTATCCAGTTCAACCACAAGGTCAACGAGAGAAACATTGGGTGTCGGAACCCTTATGGACATCCCATCAAGTTTTCCTTTTAATTGGGGAAGAACCAGTGAAACCGCCTTCGCAGCACCTGTAGTGGTCGGTATCATGGATATTGCCGCTGCCCGTGCCCTTCTCAAATCTTTATGCGGGAGATCAAGTATCCTCTGGTCATTCGTATAAGAATGAATAGTCGTCATTAATCCCCTCTTTATTCCAAAATTTTCCAGGAGCACCTTTGCCACAGGGGCAAGGCAATTGGTTGTGCATGAGGCATTGGATATTATATGGTGTTTTTCTGGATTATAAGATTTTTCATTTACACCGAGGACAATAGTAATATCCTCATCCTTTGCTGGTGCTGAAATAATGACCTTTTTTGCACCTGCATTCAGATGTTTTGACGCACCTGCCCTTTCTATAAACCTACCGGTAGACTCTATCACAACATCAACACCTAAATCTCTCCACGGGAGCTGGGTGGGATCTGAGATAGCCAATACTTTAAGGGGTTTGCCATTAATAGAGATTATATCACCCTGGGACTTTACATCCGCATTGAGATTGCCGAGGATGGAATCATATTTGAGAAGGTGTGCAAGGGTCTTTGCATCCGTCACATCGTTGACTGCAACAAAATCTATTTTATTTGTAGTTAAAGATGCCCTGAAGAGGTTCCTGCCTATCCTTCCAAACCCATTTATACCAACTTTTATCGACATAAAATCCTCCTAAAGAAATAATTTGAACTTTATATTCATGCAGAGGAAATACTAAGAGCAACTTTATCTCTTGGTCGTGTCATTTCAGAAAAAACATTGAATAAAAGTATACATCTTTATTCCTTTTAGTCAAATGATTTATTGCCTGCATTCTTGGGCAGGGGTAAAATAAATGAGAAAATCCTTGTTCTCGTAAACGAGTTGCCGGTAGGCGTGGTAG
>JACQQJ010000150.1 GCA_016207035.1 Nitrospinota bacterium
ACCAGTCACCAGTCACCAGTTACTTATAAAGATATAATCTATAATTATGTTATATCTTCGCTGCCACTTCCTCACCTTGTCTCCTTATGCAACAAGGTTCCAAAATTTGTGAGAATGGCGGCTGAGGAACTTGCCTTTTCCTCTGTATATTGTGTAAATCTTGGAATAGACTACCCTGAAATTACAGAGAAGAGCTGGATATACTATTCAGAGAGAGATATTATCTTTCAGAGGATATTTGTCCAGAGTAATGCATCTCCATATGTAGCACCTGAAGGTAAGAGCTCAATCACAGCAGAAATTTCTTATTCAAAATTTAAAAAAATAGGCAGAGAAGGATTAATAGAAAGGGTAATAGATGACCTTTTAAAGGTGGGATTATTAAAAAGGGCATCAGATATAATAGTCAGCGACCTCATTGACATAAAATATGGGTATATAGTCTTTGAAAAGGAGAGAAGAAGAAAGGTTGATATTATCCACAGATTCTTGAGGGGAAATAATATTATTCCCATTGGCAGGTTTGGTGAGTGGGAATACTACAATATGGACCATTCAATATTGAGTGGCAAAAGGGCAGTAGATAATTTACGATTTAAAAGGATTTAAACCTGAATGATTGAACTCCGCTACCAAAATTTACCTATATTTTGTTATATTTAAAATTGGCAGTAAGACTCTATTTATGAGGAGGGGAAAAAATGGCTATTGGCGTAATGGTTGAGTTAAAAGTTGAAGATATTGCACAAACCAGCAAATATTTTAAACATGGATTATTCATATTGAGCGGCAAGAGGGCAATAGAACTTCTTAGAACAGTTGGGGGATCAGGACAAAAATAATGCTTAAGATAGAATCAACGGATTACAAAAATAGAACCTATCTATCAGCTATTGAAGCGGCTAAATACTTAAACATATCTGTAGATACACTTCATAAACTTGCCAATAGACAGGTTATCAAGACACAGATTGCAACAAGCGGACAAATGCGATTTGATTTGAAGGAACTGAAAAAGTATGAGGAAACTCTTAAATCCAAACCGCGAAGGCATAAAATAGATATTGAGGAAGTCAATGTTATAGAAATAAATGGAACGGTGCAAAAAGTTTTTATTAAGAATTCCATGAATATGGATGACTTGCCTGAAGATAGCATTCATTTAATGGTTACCTCTCCTCCATACTTCAATACGAAGATGTATTCGAGAGAGCCGATTGAGGGAGACCTTACCGATATACATGATGTGGATGAATGGTTTGATAAAATTAGCAAAGTATGGAAGGAAGTTTATAGGGTTTTACAGCCAGGAAGGAAGGCATTTATAAATATAATGAATCTTCTAATAAGGATAGAAAACGGAGGTTTCAGGACATTAAATCTGACTGGCAGGACAATAGATGTATGTGAAAAGATAGGATTCATCTTTAAAAGAGATATAGTATGGCACAAGACAAATGCTGTAAGGGCTCATTTTGGAACATATCCATATCCATAAAAACTTTAAAAAACTATCAAGCTAAATTATTAATTAAAGATACAATATAAACTCTTTTGATAATAAAAAATTTTTGTGACTTGACCCATTATGAATACCGGGATTTATATAGAACTTTATGAATTAACTCCTCAACTTTTATGGTAAGTGTGATTATTCTTACATGGAACAGGAAGGATGACCTTATAGAGACCATCACTGAGTTGCTGAAGTCAACCTATATTTATCGTAACCAAGATACCCCCCCTTCATCTCCCCCCTTAAAAAGAGGGGGCGTGGGGGGTATGGAGATTATAGTAGTTGATAATGGTTCTGATGATGGGACAGATGTTGCTATAAGAGAGAGATTCCATAATGTAATTTTTAAGGGTTTAGAAAAGAATATTGGTATTGCTGGATATAATGTAGGTATGAAGATGGCAAAGGGAGAATATATTGTCCTGCTGGACAGTGATTCATATCCTGATAGGAACGCTATTGAAAGGATGGTTAATATATTTGAATCAGACTGTCAAATAGGTGTTGTTGCCTTTGATATACATAAGCCATCAGCCTTCAGCCCTCAGCTTTCAGTCTCTACAAAGCCTTTTGATTTAAAAAAAGTCAGAGATATTTATGGATACAATGGTGCGGGGGTTGGAATAAAAAGGGAGTGTCTTAAAAAGGCAGGTTATCTCTTTGAACCATATTTCTTATATTTTAATGAGCAGGACCATGCCTTCCGGATACTAAACACTGGATATAAGATTAAATCCCATCCTGAAGTCGTTGTATATCATAGGTCATCTGCTATTAGCAGACCGACCAGTTCAGCCCCCTACTTTTACACAAGAAATCTCCTCTGGCTGATATGGCGTTTTTACCCGATTCGGTATGCGCTTATATCTACTATTATGCTCTTTTTCTATGCCTCATTATCAACCTTGCAGCAGGGTACAGATATTTATATTAAGGCAATTTTTGATGCCATTAAGGGATTTACAATGATTCTTTCAAAAAGGGAAGTTATTGATACCCGAATAATAAAAAATGCAAGGATACCGATTCGCTGGGCATTTACGGCATACAAATAGTCATGAAAATATTATTTATAAAATCTACATCACTTCAACATTTAGCCCTCTCATTTGAGAAGGTGATGGAAGCAATTAAGAGTTATAAGTTCGAGGTTTTGAGTTTAAAGGGAAATACTTTCCCTCAAAACTCAATACTCAATACTCAAGACTTAACCATTGATGTGTTAGCCCATTCGCATGTAACCGATAGCCTTAAGGGATTTGGTTTTATAGATAAGATAATCAAGTATAATTCTCTATCTAATTTCAGCCCTATAAATATTTTTAGAGGGTATTTCAGGGATATCAGGAGAGAGAGATATGATATGGTTGTTGTCCCTTTTAATAATATATCTGGTGCAGGATATGAGAATGTTATGGCTATGGCTGTTTGCACAGGTGCAGGGAATATAGCTACATGCAATAAGATGGGAGAGGTAAAATTGATTACTTATAAAAATGCCCTCTTCAAAACTATTAAAGGGTATTTATATTATCCCCTTGCCCTTTTAATGACTGTAGTTCTTTTTGTGGTAGGAATAACAGGGGTCTTCTTTGTATTAACTTTAAGGAGAGTGCGATGAGTCTGCCGTATCATGCACATATAGAGCCTACTATTTACTGTAATCTCAAATGTGAAAATTGTATCAATGATACAGTGCCTTCAGGGAGGCTCGGACATCTTTCGATTGATACATTAAAAGATATTTTATCATGGATGCCTTTTATAAAAGACATAAGCCTCCTCGGTCTTGGAGAGCCTTTAATGAATCCTGAAATTCTGGATATGTTAGAGTTTATAAAATCAGTGAATATTGTTTGTCGTATTGCAACAAATGGGATGCTCCTCGATAGGATAGATATGGAGAGACTGCTCAATTCACTTGAGGAGTGTATAATCTCCTTTGACGCTGTGACAAAGGTTATGTTTGAGGAGATAAGGAGGGGTTCAGATTTCAATAAGGTTATTCAAAATGTGAAAGATATGGTTAATATGAGGGACAGGAAAAATATCCCGACAAAGATCTTCCTTCATACCATCATTACAAAGAAAAATTTAAGTGAGGTGCTTGATATTCCTGAAATTGCGTTGGAATTGGGCGTAGATAAAGTGAGGTTTGTTATGGCAGTTCAATATATACCTGAGAAGCTTATCTCTGCTACATCCCCCCTTTTTTATAACAGTAATAAAATGGCAAGCCTGCTTGTGAACGATGGTAATATTGAGAGAGATTTGGCAAATAAATTGAGTGATAAATGCAGGAAATACGGTCTGGATTTTAGTTTTACATCTTCAGAGGAAAAATTTTATACATGCTGGTGGCCCAGTGGGGGGATATTTGTAACATATGATGGGTTTATCACACCATGTTGCCTGAGAATGGATCCTAATGTTTATAATTTTGGAAATATATTTAAAGATTCTGTTGATGGGATACTCTCTGGTGAAAAATATCAGGGTTTCAGGAGGGATTTTAGAGAGGGGAGGGTTCCGGATATATGCTCAAACTGTCCAACATAGCAATGAGTAACGAGCAATGAGCAATGAGCAGCGACTGATAAGACTCATTGCTCATTGCTTACTTTTGTGAAATATGAAAAACATAAATATCCTTATAACTGCAGCATCAAGAAGGGTGGCATTGGTTAAGAATTTTGTCAGGGCTATAAACCAGAATGGTTATACTGGCAAGATTATAGCTACAGATACAGATCCCCTGTCTCCCGCCCTCTATTTTACAGCCAAACACTATTTAGTTCCCCTATCCACATCCCCTGATTACATACCTGCCATAAAAGATATATGCAAAAAGGAGGATATAAACCTTGTTATACCTACCATTGATGAAGAGCTCCCGTTATTTGGGAGATACAAGGAAGAATTTAAAAAGGAAGGGATAACCATTCTTATTTCTGACGAAAAGACCTGCAGGATTTGTAATGACAAATTTGAAACCTTTAAATTTTTTAGAGAGAGGGGTCTCCCCTTCCCAGATACATTTCTCCCTGAGGGGATTGATTATTCATCTTTAAAGTATCCACTCTTTATAAAGCCAAGGTTTGGCAGGGGGAGTATAAATGCATATCCAATTGCAAACGAAAAGGAGCTAAGATTCTTTATTGAATATATAAAAGAACCACTTATTCAGAGATTTTTAGGTGGAAAGGAATATACCATAGATGTCCTTTGTGATATGGGGGGGAGGGTATTGTCTGTTGTTCCGAGGGAAAGGATGGTTATCCGTTCAGGCGTGTGTGATAGAGGAAGGACTGTAAAGGATAAGAAATTGATTGATTATAGTGTTAGGGTGGCAGAGGATCTGAATGTAATAGGGCCTGCAAATCTCCAGTGTAAGGTAGATGGAGATGTAATATTTTTTGAAGTGAATCCACGTTTTTCAGGTGCTATTCAGTTGACCATAGAGGCAGGTGCAGATTTTCCAGCAATGATTATTGATATGATTAATGGAAGCTCACCTGATCCCTGTATAGGCGATTTTAAAGATGGGGTTATAATGACAAGCTATGAAGACAGCATATATATTTAACCTAAAAAATGCGTGAATAAAACCACAGAGTTCACAGAGATAATTATAGCTATAAAAATACAAATACTTTCAAGGGGTTCTCTGTGTTCTCAAAATGGATCTTTAAAACAGTTCCATAATAACTATTCACGAAAAGAGTACACAGAGTATAAGTCAAATTGATTCTTTTTTCTTTTAAACCCAATCTCTTTCTCTGCTGCCTCTGTGGTTAATGTATTATTTGGGTTTAAGGCTCATCCCGAAATTTGGTGAAATAGATAACCGTTATTTTACCTCCTTTAGAAGGAAGGGATGAAGGGTGGTTAAGGAATATGACAGAAATCTTTAATAAAAAGGAATATAAGAAACGAAGACAACAGTTGCGGAAAAACATGACCGAAGCAGAAATATTCATCTGGTCAAAAATAAAAGGGAAACAGCTTAATGGTTTAAAATTCAGGAGGCAATGCGGAATAAATAATTATATTGTTGACTTCTATTGTCCAGAAATAAAATTGGCAATTGAGATTGACGGCGATGTTCATGCTTACGATACTCAAATTGTTTCTGACAGGCAAAAACAAAAAGCTATTGAGGGGTTAGGAATCATAGTGTTAAGGTATACCAATAATGATGCTATTAAAAATATTGATAGCGTTTTACAAGATATTCTTTCAACCACCCCTGCACCCCTCCTTCGTAAGGAGGGGAAGGAGGAGTAAAGTTCCTTCGCAAAGAAGAGCATGTGGAGATAGTTCACCCCCTTTAAAAAGAAGGGATAAAGGGGAGGTGGGAGGGGGGCCAGAGAAATAAAGTTGTTGAGCTATAATCCATAATGAGCAAGAAATTATCAATGGAAATGTTATTTCTCATCTTCAGTCAGAGTCGGGATAAACAAAATATTTTGTATGTAATCCTATAACAGGACAAAAAGCGAAATATTTAGTATATGAATAAGTTAGGCGACATCTCACACAGGAGAAGGTCAAATGGCAATTTACATAAGTGAAAATGGATTCATTGCTCTTACGCTTTCTGCAATTGAAACCTCAATTAAATATGAAGCAACTGGTATTTTATTGGGATATGAGGTCAAGCGTAAGGACGTAATTAATTATTATGTTGAAAACATCATACCTTATCAAATAGCTGAAAGAACTTCGGAATCTGTATCAGTTCTTCCAGTCAGACGTAATCGTATACGAAGGGTATTTCCAAATTATATGAAATACAAAATTATAGGAGAATTTCATACCCATCCTGAAGGAAATATTTATTTAAGTCCCGGAGATAAGAAGTTTATAAGATCAAGTGGTTACGAACTTGAAATAGTAGTAGCCATCAAAATAGGCAATAAAACTCGCCGCGCATGGGATTATAATTATAAGACTAAGATTTTGTCAGGAAGTATTGATAGATATTTAATAAAAATAGCTGGCTGGCGGGTTGAAAATGAAAAAATAGTTAGGCAAATTATCACATGTCCTTTTGCGGTTGGATTTGATTATTTAAAACCTTTTTAGGGGTGTGCGAGACGTCGACTAACAAAGAATATACGGCTCACTTACGCACGCCCAAACTACCCTTTTGGTGGTTTCGTATGTCCGCCAACTGTTGGCAGAAAGCCTTTGGCGACAGTACGAGCATAAACAGAAAAATGGATGGCAAGAATTTTACCTAAAGAAGTTACATCCTTAATTCATCACATCACTCTCAATCAAGAGGGTTGGTGGGACAAGACCATTCAACGACTTATTCTTTCAACCCTTTGGGCAGCGAAAGAAAATAAAGCAACAAAAAAAGAAATTCTTTTGTTCCTACATGAAAATTTTCAAATCAATGTTAGTGAGGACAGAATTTTAAGAGAAATTGAAAAGCTACTTTCGAGCAAGGCAATTTTAAAAGTTGACAAGCTAAATGACGAATACAAAATTTCGGAAGCAGAATTAAAAAACTTCAATAACGATATAAAACGCTTTGAAGAAATGGAAGCCGAAGCGAAGAACACCTTTGAGAAAATAGTCAATGAAGAATGTAATGCAGAAGAAATTGCGGTCTTAACATGGGACACTTTCCATAATGAACTTCTTATTCCTCTTTTGTATGAGTTAGGTGCTAAAACCTATGAGTTGATTACAGGCAAAGAGTTGACATTAGAATCAAATCAAAAGTTCAAAAAATTTTTAAGCAGGTTTCCAGCAGCCAGACATCAAAATATTAAGAGCGCTATAATTCGTTTTCTAAACCCTAAAAATAACGAAGTAAGAAATTTAGTTCTTCGCAAGTTAAACGCATATTTCTTTCTTGAGGCAGCAAATTTACCAAGTGAGGCAATAAACAAAATCTGTAGCATGTCAAAAAAACAAGTAACCTACAAGGTTTTTGTTGACTCCAACTTCCTTTTCTCAATCTTGGGTATGCATGAAAATCCTTCAAACGAAGCCGCTCAATCCCTCATTGACATAATCAAGAAAGTTTCAAATAAAGTTATCATCAAACTTTACATTACACCGTTGACAGTTGATGAAGTCAGAAAGGTTTTCATTTACCAAGAGCAGATTCTTAAAAATCTACGCATTACTCGTTCACTTGCAAGGGCAGCAAGCAATAATACTCATAATGGTTTTGCAAAGAAATTCTTTGATGAGTGTTACAATACTGGCAAATCAATAACAGCAGAGGACTATTTTGCTCCTTATCTCAATGACTTGAAGACTATTGTCAGGACAAAGAATGTTGAAGTATGTGAAGACAAGCGATTAAACAATTACTCAACAGACCAGAGAGTGATTGATGACATCAATGACCAGATGGCTTATGAAGAGAAAACTTTTACCGATAGGAAACTTCGTAAGTCATACGAAATACTAAACCACGATATTTGTTTATGGCACATTGCAAATGATTTACGACCTAACATAATTGAAAGCCCCACAGATACAACTTACTATGTTGTTACGATTGACTTCAGATTAATCAACTATGATGCATACAAGAGACGAAAATTAAAACGCAACAACAATATTCCTGTTTGTGTTCATCCAACAAATCTTATTCAAGTATTACAACTTTGGGTTCCAAGAGATGCAGAATTTGAAGCCGCAATATTGAACAACTTGCGTTTCCCATTCTTATTTACTGACTTTGATATTGAAACCGAAAAAACAACTTTAAGAATTATTGAAACACTTTCTCGTTACGAAAACATTGAAGATTTACCAGATGAAACTGTGACGACTGTTTTGTTCAATCAAGCGTTGCGACAAAAAATTTCAAAGACGGAAAACAAAACCGAGCAGTTAACTTTTGTAAAAGAAACATTAATTGAAGTTAATAAGAAAGCACATCAAAAAACTGAAATAGCAGTAAGTAGAGCTAATCAACTTTCACAAGAGTTATCGGGTAAAACAGAAACCATTAAGAACCTTGAAGGACAATTACAGAATTTACATGAGCAGCACGGAAAATCATACCTTGAAAAATCTCTTGAATCAAAGAAGGCAATTTTTGCAGAGGTAAATCAATCCATTTCAACTCTGGAGAATATACAAACAAAACTTTTGGACATTGCAGAAACAAGATTTAAAAATCACAAATGGTATTTATCAATTCCTGCTGTGGCTTACTTTGTTGTTCTCTGTGTTTTAATTTTCAAACTGACATGGAATGTTATGGAACCGTTCATTTATATCTTTTCATTATTAGGAGTTGTTGCCAATTATCTTTATTTTGCAATCACAGGAGAATCAATCGACCCAAGAAAATATTTTGAGAAAAAGAAAGTAATAATTACAAATCAAGTTTATTCGGACTTCTCGTTTGACAATGAACATTTAAATAAACAACGACTGCGAAAGACAAAATTAGAATCGGAAATATCAGAGTTAACCAAGAGGACAATGTTATAGCTTCGGAGATGCAGAGGCTTATAGAAGAGACTTTTTAAGAAGGAGGTAAAAATATGAGTGATTTTAAAAAATACATAAGCGAAAGAAAAAAAAGAGACAGAAAATTTGATGAAGGGTTTGACGAAGGCTATGAACAGTTTAAAGTTGGAGTAATGCTTCGTCAGGCACGTGAAACAGCAGGGTTAACTCAAGAGGAACTTGCACGTAGACTTCAAACCAAGAAGACTGCAATTTCAAGAATTGAGAACCATGCAGAAGATATTAAGCTTTCAACTTTGGAGCGTGTAGCTGCAGCTCTTGGAAAAAGACTACAAGTTAGTATTGCTTAGTTTTGGATTGCCCGCAACAGCAGATAACGAGTCTGTAGAAAAAGCCCGATTTTGGTTATTGTCCTACTCGTAGGTATTTGATTTTATTGATAGCAAATTTATGAAAAATGACTTTTTCAACAGTCTCAACAGGCAGGGGGCACCCACGAAGTGGGTTGGGCTGAAGCCGAAATGTCCCTTCGGGACACTTCGCTCATCCGCCAGCCTTTATTTGAAATGAGGGCGTGGAAAATAAGTTAGGAGTCACCGACAATGAGACCGATACGAATAGTGTTAATGCAAGTAATATGGATGTTGCTAATATTCACTTTTTGCAAGGCTGAGGCTGCTGATCGAAAGGAATTGGTAAAGTTGACTGGTTGCCAGTATGTGGAACATAATTACAACGACGGAGATAGTTTTCATGTTAAGTGTGGTATCAACGAGTTTATTCTTCGGCTCTATTTTATTGATGCGCCTGAAACCAATTTGCGCTTCCCTGAGCGGACACGTGAGCAAAGTGAGTACTTCGGAGTAACATTGGACGAGACCATGAAGGCTGGAGTAAAAGCGAAGCAGACGGTTCGCGATATTTTGCGAGAACCTTTTGTCATGTGGACGCGCTGGGCTACTGCGCAAGGGCGAAGCAGGGTGCCGAGATATTACGGATTTGTTGAGATTGGAGGCAAGGGGCTTGCGGAGCTTTTGATTAGCAAGGGATTAGCACGGACAAAGGGCGTGAAGTCAAAATTGCCGACTGGTGAGAAATCGAAAGTATATCTGGAGCGCCTTTATGCGTTGGAGCACAAAGCACAGCAGCGGGGCATTGGGATTTGGGCAGGTATAAAAAAATAGAAAAGGAACTTCGCCGCCACATTCAAATAACAACTTGCAAAAAACTTCTGTTGATGGTGATGAAGTTGAGGTTATTGCCAAAAAGACTATCGTCCAAACCCTTCAGGTTTCTTTTGTGCCAAGAACGTCAGACGAAACGGTAGTATTGTGGGGGTGAAAAAATCAGGGAAGTGATTATTTACCCAAGGGAAAAAGGGGTAGTCAAAGAGGGAGTGAAGATGAGGTATAAAATCTTAGTGCTATGGTCAGAGATATAAAGATAGGTGATAGAAAAATAGGTGATGGGTGGCCAGTATTTATTGTTGCCGAGATTGGAGTCAACCATAATGGTGACCCTGCTATAGCTGAAGCATTAATAAGGAGTGCTGCTGATGCAGGTGTTGATGCAGTAAAATTTCAGACCTTTAAGACATCTGAACTTGTAGCAAAAGATACATTAAAGGATGGATACATGAAGAAAGAGACAGGGGAAATTGAATCTATGTATGATATGTTCAAAAAACTGGAGCTACCACAGGAGGCATATATATCCTTAAAGAATTTGGCAGAGTCAATGGGTCTTATATTTTTTTCAAGCCCCTTTGATGAGGAGAGTGTAGATATTCTTTTTAATCTTGGTGTAAAGGTGTTTAAGATTGCTTCAGCAGAGGTTACAAATCTATCCCTATTAAGGTATATCGGTGAAAAAGGCCTACCTGTTATTCTATCTACAGGTATGTCTACATTAGATGAGGTGATAATGGCTGTAAAAGCACTTGAAGATAGAGGTTGCAGAGATGTTATACTCCTTCATGCAACTATCTCCCATCCTGCCAAAAAAGAAGATTTAAATTTGAGGGCAATTGCCACTTTAAAAAATAGGTTCAATTATCCTGTTGGTTATTCTGACCATACAGATGATACCTTTGTTCCCTGTCTTGCAGTTGCAACTGGTGCTGCAGTGATAGAGAAACATTTTACCCTGAGCAGGTCAATGAATGGTCCTGACCATTGTCATTCTATGAATCCTGAAGAGATGGGAGAGATGGTAAGGATGATAAGAGAAACTGAGAGAATTCTGGGTTTTGCAAATAAGACCTTTGTAAAGGCAGAGGAGGAAGTAAGGATGCTGGCGCGAAGGAGTGTTGTTGCCAGGAGGGATATATCAAAGGGGGAAAAAATTTATCCCTCAATGATAACCTTAAAGAGACCCGGGACAGGTATTCACCCCTATGATATTGATAAGATTTCAGGAAAAGTGGCGGCAGTTGATATTCCGGCTGATGAGGTAATTAAGTGGGAGATGCTGGATTAATGTTTTTTTAAAATAATTACGATACAAAGATAAAGGAAGAAATGAGAGACAGGATTTTTATTGTCACAGATGGTGGACATGAGATAGGCATGGGTCATGTTATGAGGTGTCTCTCCCTGGCAAAAATTCTTCGGATTGAAAAAATGGATGTAGGGTTTTTTATTCATAGTAAGAGGAGTATCCTCCCTGTATATAAGAGGATCGAATCAGAGGGATTTAAGGTCAGGTATCTTGATAGTGGAATAGCAGATGTATTATACGAAGGAAAACCCGATATTTTATTTATAGACCTTCCCCATTATATAAGCCGTCAGGAATATGGCGATAAGGCGAGGGAACTGGGGATAGTTTACATGGCCGTCAATGATATGTTTTTAAATGGTGAAGATGCCGATGTTATTATTAATCCATCAATTTTAACCCCCCTTTTAGAAAAGGGGGGGAGGTGGGGAGTTTACAGCGGGGCAGAATATGCGATTATTAATGACAGCTTTTATAATACACCTTTTCATTTTAAAGAAAGGGGAAGGGTTGTAAAGAATATATTGATTACTATGGGTGGAAGTGATTCCAGTCATCAGACTAAAAGGGTATTGGAATCTCTGATGGAATCAATGAAAGAGGTAAACATAGATGTAGTATTAGGGATGGCATATAATGATTTTACTCAAAATGGATATAATGACGCAGAGGTTAAATTTCATTATGATGCGAAAAATATGGCGGAATTGATGATGAATGCAGATATGGCATTTATAGCCGGTGGTATTACCCTTTATGAGGCAGCCTTCACAGGGCTCCCGGTTATTATAATAGCACAGGATAAGTATCAGGAATTAACAGCAAGGGAGTTTCAAAGGAGGGGATTTGGTCTCTATCTTGGAATGTTTGACAGTATTACAGGAGATATAATCAAAAAAAGCTCAAAGAGATTATTTAAAGACTACGATATTCGAAGTAAGATGAGCAATACAGGGAGAAATCTTGTGGATGGGAAAGGAGTGTTCAGGGTTGCGGAGATAATAAAAGCAAACTTAGGTCACCAGAGCACCAAGTCAACAGAGCACCAGATGTTATCATGAAAAAAGATTTAAAATATAAAGTTGGAATTATAGGTTGCGGAAGGATTGCCAGTATTCTCGAAGATGATGTCCTCAGGCAAAAACCCTGCACACATGCCGGGGCTTTTGATGCCCACCCAGATACTGAGATTGTAGCCGCCTGCGATATAAATAAGGAAAGGTTATTAGCCTTTGGGAAGAGATGGTGTGTAAAGAGTCTTTACGAAGACTATACTGAGATGTTAACAAGGGAGAGACTTGATATAGTAAGTATTGCAGCGTGGACAGAGTATCACAGGGATATGGTAATAATGGCAGCAGAGTCTGGGGTTCGTGGTGTATATTGTGAAAAACCTATTGCAGTGAATCTCAAACATGCTAAAGAAATGGTGGATATGTGCAAGAAAATGAAGGTAAAACTGGTCATAGGTCATGAGAGAAGGTGGGACCCCTATTATAGAAAGGCAAGGGAACTCATACATAGCGGGGCTATAGGTGAGATAAGGACGATTATTGGTAATGCACTCTCTGATTCTCCTCCCGAACTTCCGGTTGATAAGTATGGAGGTGGTCCTATGTTTCATGATGGCACCCACTTAACAGACCTGCTCCGTTTTTTTGCAGGTGATGCGGAGTGGGTTTCAGGATATGATGACAGGATGGAAGATAGGTATATTGAAAAGACAGCTATTGGTCTTATCCGTTTTAAGAACGGTGTACATGCCGTTGTAGAGGGTGGGGGTGTGAGAAAGTATTTTAATTTTGAATTGGATATCCAGGGTTCAGAAGGGAGGATACTTATAGGTAATGGTATAAAAGAACTCTATATGACGAGACCAAGCAATAGATTTACAGGTTTTAAGGAGCTGAAGAGGGTTGAGTTTCCAAACCCTGATAAAGGGATAAACCCCTTTCTCGGTGGTATTGAGGATCTCATTGGTTGCATGAATAATGGACATGAGAGTGTCTCCAGCGGTGAAGACGGTAAGGCAGCACTGGAAATCATAATGGCAATATATAAATCAGCAAGGTTAGGAGGAGAAAGGGTCTTCCTGCCAATAGGGTGACATCAGATGAAAATTGTTGCCATAGTTCAGGCAAGAATGGGGTCGGAGAGACTGCCTGGAAAAACCTTAAAAAGGGTATCAGGGAAACCAATGCTTGAGCATATTATTCAGAGGGTTATGAGCTCAAATAATATTCATACAATTGTAATTGCCACTACAAATAATAAAAAAGACCAGCCGATTATAAATTTATCAAAGAGATTATCCATCTCCTATTATGCAGGATCTGAAGATGATGTATTAAATAGATTCATAGGTGCTGTAGAGTCTGTATCTACCGATGCTGAAATAAATTCAGCACAAGTTATTGTTGTGAGGATATGTGGAGATAATCCACTGATAGATATTCGGTATTTAGATGAAATGATAAACAGTCATATGCTTAAATGCGCTGAATATACATATAATGATTCACCAATTCCTGTCGGAACTTCGGGTGAGGTAGTAAATTATATGATATTAAAGAGAGTAAATGGCATTGCGAGAGGGGGGCGTTACAGGGAACATGTTACCACATATATATTAGACCATTTAAATGAATTCAGGGTAAATAGAACTACCCCTCCAGCATATTTAAAGGATAAGACATTCAGACTTACAGTTGATACAGAAGAGGATCTTAAATTGATTAGAAGGATTTACAAAAATCTTTATTCTAAAGGAGACATAGTTGAGACCGCTCGTGCAATTACCCTACTTGAAGAAAACCCTTCCCTTTTAAAAATAAATATTCACATTCCCCAGAGAGACTGGCGTTTATAAGAGATAGAAGGGTTTTAAATTACTATTCCATCATCCGAGTTGTAACATCCATGATATATAATCAAAAATCGAGTAATTGTAGAATACCCGTTAGGGGGAATTAATTTATTACATTGTCCCTTGATGCTCTCCTTGATGTTCTTGTGTCTGTTCTGCCGGCTGTGGCTGTTCACCTGCCTGTCCTAACGGTTGTTCTCCTGCAGCTCCTGGTGCCCCACCTTCAGATGCCTCAAGAAGTACAGTCCTTAGCCCGACACCCTGAACACTAATCCAGGATAATTGTCCAATAGCCTTTGGAAGTATTTTATGTACTACTGCTTCAGCCTCCTTTGCCTCTTTGAATGATACCTTTCCAGGGTCATCACCAACCTGAAAACTTATGTTCAATACATCACCTTCCCGCTCAAGTTTTGTTATTTCCCACTTACCACTACCAAGTTTTTTTAGCTCATCTCCAATCTTCTGTAAATCTCCATCAGATGACTTTTCTCCACCGCCACCACCAGTTCCGCCACCGCCACTACATCCGATAAAGAGAGATAATAGTAAAACTAAAAAAACAACTGTTTTGGCTGACATTCTCACAATCATCATCTTTTTTCCTATCATATTACTCTTCCTCCTTTTTAATAATATTAACCCCGTTACCTGCAGTATCTCTAATGTTAGAAAATCGCTGGAGAAGGAATTATAAATTTAATAAAAAAAGA
>JACQQJ010000146.1 GCA_016207035.1 Nitrospinota bacterium
ATGTATAATTTCCCTCCCCTTAAAAATAATTATTATCTTTGCCTTATCGCCGCCACTTAAGAATCTTTGCACATGTTTCAACTTGAACTGGTAATCATGTTCGTCGGTGGTTGGTGTCATCTTTACCTCTTTTACCTTTATGACCTTTTGTTTTTTCTTTGCCTCATGCTCCTTTTTACTCATTTTATATTTATACTTTCCATAATCCATTATCTTGCAGACCGGAGGTTTTACATTCGGAGCTACCTCAACGAGGTCCAAATTAGAATCCCTTGCCAGAGCTAATGCCTGATAAACAGGCATGACACCATACTGTTTCCCATCATCGCCTATGACCATAATCTCTTTAACACGTATCATCTCATTGATTCTTAGTCTTTTAGCTATTTAAAACACCTCCCTTATTCACTGTACATTCCTCCTTTATGTTTTCTATAAATTTTTCGATATTGACTTTCCCCATATCTTCACCCCCCCTTTTTCTCACAGATATAGTCTCTGATTCTACCTCTCTATCACCGACGATAAGCATATAGGGTATCTTCTCCATCTGTGCCTCTCTTATTTTAAATCCTACCTTTTCATTTCTTAAATCTGTCTCTCCCCTTATACCTGAATCTGAAAGGTATTTTACAATTTTCCTGGCATAATCATTCTGTCTGTCGGTAATAGTCATAATCTTTACCTGAACAGGTGCTAACCATAGCGGGAATGCACCTGCATAATGTTCGATAAGACATCCAAAGAATCTTTCTAAAGAACCTAAAAGTGCCCTGTGAATCATTATGGGTTGATGAGGTGAATTATCCTCACCAATATAGGTAATATTAAACCTTTCCGGAAGATTAAAGTCAACCTGAATAGTAGAGCACTGCCAGGTTCTTTCAAGACTGTCTTTTATTTTAACATCAATTTTTGGTCCGTAAAAGACCCCTGCCCCTGGATCAATATCATATTTAAGCCCAAATTTCTCAAGTGCACCTTTCAATGCCCCTGTTGCCTTTTCCCAGTTCGAAATAGTGCCGACATACCCCTCAGGCATTGTGCTCAAATAGATATCAAATTCGTTAAAGCCAAAAGACCTGAGCATGTATATCGTAAAATGTAAGACCCTCTCTATTTCGTCATTGAGCTGGTCTAATCGACAGAAAATGTGTGCATCGTCCTGTGTAAATCCCCTTACACGTAACAGTCCGTGTAAAACACCTGATCTCTCATATCTATAAACTGTCCCCAGTTCTGCCCATCGTATGGGCAATTCCCTGTAACTCTTCAGTCTGCTCTTATACATTTTAATATGAAAGGGGCAGTTCATAGGTTTCACTATATAAGGAACACCCTCTATATCCATGGGAGAATACATATTGTCTTTATAAAAAGACATATGCCCGCTCGTATGCCATAGACTTACCTTTGCTATATGAGGGGAGTAAACAATCTGATATCCATTTTTATAGTGTTCCTCACGCCAGAAGTTTTCAATGATATATCTGACCAATGCACCCTTAGGATGCCAGTTAACAAGCCCAGAGCCTATATCCTCATCTACACTGAAGAGGTCTAAGTCCTTACCGAGCTTCCGGTGGTCTCTCCTCTTTGCCTCATCCAGTTTATTCAGGTATTTCTCCAGATCTTCCCTCGTAAAGAATGAGGTCCCATAAATCCTCTGGAGCATCTTATTTTTTTCATCCCCTCTCCAGTATGAGCCTGCTACACTTAATAATTTAAATGCCTTTACCTTACCTGTAGAAGAAAGATGGGGACCACGACAGAGGTCTACAAAGTCCCCCTGTTTATATACAGATACCTTTTCATCCTGAATTTCATTAATCAATTCTATCTTATACATCTCATTTTTAAAAATCTCCCTCGCTTTATTCTTTGATGTTTCTATCCGTTCAAAGGGAATATCTACCCTGATTATCTCCTCCATCCTTTTTTCTATCTTTTCAAGGTCTTCTGTTGTGAAGGGCTTATCCCTGTCAAAATCATAGTAAAATCCATCCTTTATTGCTGGTCCTATGGTAATCTTTGAATCAGGATAAAGCTCCTTGACAGCCTGAGCCATAATATGGGATGTGCTGTGCCTGAGAATCTCAAGCCCGTTTGATTCTCCTTCGTTTTTCTCTTGTCTCTGGCTCATATGCTTACTGTAAGTTTCTTGCATACCATCAATAAAAAGAGGCACCATAGATTTTATCACTATAATGCCTCAACGCTATATCTATGAAACAAATTCCCCAATCCTTATCAATTTTGTATATTTTTCAATAGGCACGGGCGGTTTCGAACCGCCGACCTCTTGCGTGTCAGGCAAGCGCTCTCCCACTGAGCTACGCGCCTATCCATGAGTTAAAATTGTTTGTCTTGTTTTTTCACCTTCACTTGCAATGAGCTGAGTAATCCTACCAAGTATTTCTTTCGTGTTTTTAGCCTCCCCGATCATTTCCTTTCTAAACTCAGTTATTATATCCCTGGTATTTTTTGATTCTTCTTTAAGAGTTTTGCTATTTATCATATCATAGATGGTAAGAAATACTCCAAGTATAGTTGCCATTGTAACAGTAAAAGCTAACGATTCCCAAAACTCATTTTATCATTTCTTTTAATTCTGGAGTCTATTAAATTTAACAGTTTAATTTTACCCTTTATAAATCAAAAGTCAAGAAAAAGCAGGGGTTCAGGGGTATCTTCATTTTCTCAATCTCGTTATTACATCGTTTACCACCTTGATTACATATTTTACATCAGAAATTGTCATCTTCGGATACAGGGGGAGTGAAATAACCCTGTCTGATACATACTCAGCTACAGGAAACATCCCTTTCTCAAATCCCCCCGTTCCCCCCTTTGGTAAAGGGGGGTGAAGTGGGGATTTATTCTGATAGTACGGCTGAAGGTGAAGTGTCCTGAAGTGGACACCAACACCAACCCCCCTGAGCTGTATTTCATGCATTATTTTATCCCTGTCAGCCTTAAGTTCTTCTGTTCTGATAATTATTACATAAAGATGATGGGCATGTCGTATTTTATACCCCCCATTAATTCCCCCCTCACTAAGAGGGGATACAGGGGGGTTAAATTCATCCATTCCTTTGCTTTTCAGAGGAACTATTTCTGGTATATCTTTAAAGGCATCATTATACATCTCCACATATCTTTTTCTTTTTTCAAGAAAATTGTCAATCCTCTTCAGTTGATGTATACCGATGGCTGCCTGAATATCAAACATATTATATTTAAATCCGGGATAAAAGAGTTCCCAGTGCTGATAACCATCCCTCCCATATCTCTTCCATGCATCCTTACTTATGCCATGAAGACTCATTATCCTTGCCTTCTCTGCCATTTCATCATTGTTTGTAGTCAGCATCCCCCCCTCGCCTGTAGTTATATTTTTTGTGGCATAAAAGCTGAAAGATGTAAAATCAGCAATATTTCCTATCTTCTTCCCATTGTATATAGATTCAATTGCATGGGCTGCGTCTTCAATGATAAAGAGATTATGCCTCTTTGCAATATCTGTTATTTTATCCATGTTACAGGGATGCCCTGCAAAATGGACAGGCATTATTGCCTTTGTCTTTTTTGTTATCCTTTCATCAATCTTACTCACATCCATATTCAGTGTATCCATTTCAACATCCACAAACACTGGTGTCCCCCTCTGATGAATAATAACATTAGCAGTAGCAGGAAAGGTTATCGGTGTGGTAATGACCTCATCCCCTTCACTAATATTAAGGGCAGCGAGAGAGAGATGTAATCCTGCTGTACATGAATTAACCCCTATGGCATGACGACAGCCTATGTACTTCTTAAACTCCTCCTCAAATCTCTTTGTCCTTGGACCTGTTGTTATCCAGCCTGACTTAAGGGTCTTAATTACCTCTCTTCTCTCTTCTTTATATAGAGAAGAGCGGTGAAAATGGATAAATTTTTTATTCCCCGTCCTTTTTTTCATTATCAATCTCACCAGCTAAAATCTCAATATAATCTGCATCCTCTTCAGGGAAGGCAGTTGGATTTTTTGTAATGGCACCTGAGATATGGGCAAATGGGTCAAGCCTGACCTTATTGAGTATAAACCAATTACCATCCAATTTCTCCCAGTAATCTATGGACTTCATTTCTCTTCTTATCGGAATACCTCTTGCTATCGGCAAAAATATATCCATTATATGGATTATATGAAATTTTGCATACCTGCCATCTTTGTCAATAAAAGATTTCTCTATCTTAATATCATGGAGTATGAAGTGGAATTGTCGAAATTGGATATAAACCTGTGGTTTTTGGTTTTGTTCAGTAACAGAAAAGTAGTCAAGCTTGGGATATCCTCCAGTTGTTAAAAATTTTTCCAGACTTATTATATTCTTATATTCGGGATGTTGAAAAGAGTAGAGTAGATGCAGGTCATTTGAAACCCTTGCCTTAAGGTATTGCTGTTCATTCTGATATACCTTTCTTATATTTTCTTTCATTACAACATCATCATGTATGAGGGCTAAGGTTTTATCGAAAATAAGAAGGGGGAGAAAAGAAACTAAACAGATATTTTTAAAGTATCCTTTAAAAGATTTCATTTTCCGAGCCTCCAGATTTGAAAAAGACCAACTACTTTTTCCATATGATAGTTATCAGTTATAAACTTATATACAAACGTCGCATAGTTAGAAAATCTCCTTTCTTCTCTGTTGTCTACAGCTATATTTGCATATATTATAAAAACAGGCACCTTTTTTTTCAACTGTTCAATAACCTCCATCTGCTCCACTTCAGTTTTTAGCTCTCCAGGCAGTATCCATTCATAATAAGTGGGGTTCTTTCTATTTGTTAAAAAATACCAGATAGGATTAAGGGGAATGGCAAAGATTGTATCATCTGGTGATGTATTGTTTTTTATATATGATGTTATTTCATTTATCCACACAGTCTCAACTGGATCAGCGTATATATTGTAAGCCCTATCCATTGAGAGTTGGTTATGGGTCTTTCTCATCTCGCCAATAGATCCTGTATAAAAATCGCCATAAAAAATCATCTCATATAAAAACCACAATGGTAATAACAGAATGAGGGCATATGAAAATATCTTTTCACCTGTCCATTTAACTAACTTCATACGGAATATGTATAAGAGATAACAACCCAATATCCATGCAGGGGGGAGACATCTCATAAGATTATCAAACCCTGTCCGCCAGATTACAAGGTTATATACATAAATACCAAATAAAAGGAGAATGGCAGTGAGAGTTCGGAGTTCGGAGTTTGGAGTTCGGAGTAAAATAATAAAAGTTAAAAAGTAGATAATCAGAGGTATATAGAAAAGGATTACAGTAAAAATTTCATGGATATTAAACCTTTTCCATAATCCTAAAGAAAAAATATCTGGAAAAGGATTACCCCACAATCCATAGGTCTTGAATACCTGAAAATATATATCAGATACAAGGCTATATATATCAATACTGCCTGCATAATATAAGGTTACACATATTATAAGTAAAATTAAAGTGAGGGAAAAATATGTAAAATCTTTTATTCTCCCTACCCCTGGAGGTTTTTTCAAAAGGATGACAATTGCTGATATGACCATGATACCTATACCAATCTCAAGCTTAAAAAACATAGCAAAAATGGCAGAGAGGGCAAGCACCATCCCCCTTTCCCCTCCTTTAACCCCCCTTAATCCCCCCTTAAATAAGGGGGGAAATGGGTGGTTAGGGGAGGTCGGGGTCTCCTTTTCCAGACTTGTCTTGATATGTTGTAAGTCAAGATACCAATATATTACATAGATACCAAATATTGTAAATATGGGGTAAAACCTGTTGTAGTATACCGATGGGGACACAAGAAAGAGGATGGACGGTATAAAAGCTAATCCCCCCTTTAATAAAGGGGGGTGAGGGGGGATTTGTGGTGGAATCAGTCTCAAAGAAATTGAATAGAGCATTAAAACTGAAATGGATGTCATAATTGTTACAGCGGTTCTGATAACAGAGATATTTACCCCAAATATCTTGAATAGAGTGGCACCGACCAGGTAGCGTCCAGGGGGATATCCACTGAAATCCCTATAAACAGACTCACCATTCATTATCCGCAGAGAGCCATTTAATAATACCCCCTCATCCCAGAGATTTATACCATATTCCTGAAATATTAAAAGGTATGAAATTGACAGAATGAAGATGGAAAGATATATTACCCTTTTCATTTATGATAGGAAGTGGATGGTAGAAATTGACTCATTAAATAACCAAGTTTGCATCTGTATATCAGTTCAAAAAAGATGTGAAGTGGGAGAGGGGGATAACCATTCAGAATGAAATAATGGACTTTCCCATAATATCCTGTCAGGTGATGGTATATCTTCCTATAATTCAAAAATTAATATTTTAAACTTTAAGTCTTATGTTAATTTAATTAAAATTCCTTTTATATCTGCTATAAATTCTTTATCCCTTTCCAGTTCCAATGCCTTCTCAAAACTTTGCCTTGCCAATGTCTTATTACCTGTTTCTTTATAAACCATTCCAATATGGTAATACTCTTTTGCAAGATATCTTGTCTCCATTACAGGTGTTAAATTTATTGCCTCCTGCAGGTGTTTTAGAGATTCTTTATAATCCCCTTTTTTGTAATTTGCCCATCCCAGCCCATCGAGGTAATAAAACCTCTTATTTCCCTCTTTATTCATTTTTTCCCCTCTTGTCAAAATCTCAACCGCCTTATCCACATCTCCCTTATCCAGCAATATAAATCCGAGACTGGCATAGGCAGAGGCAAACTTAGGGTCGTTTTTTATTATAGATTCAAGCTCAGCTATCGCATCATCTACCTTCCCCTCTGAATTTAAATGATTGGCAATCTCAAATTTAGCCTGTGAAAATTTCGGGTATATATTTATAGCGGTTTGCCATTCTTTTCTGGCATTCTCCATATCTCTCCTATCCCTGTGTATATTTCCAATTATATAATGAGAATAGGCATCCTGCGGATTGAGTTCTATTGCCCTTTTAAACTCAACCATAGCAAGGTCATATTCCTTTTTTTCATAATGAATCAGACCGAGATTGTAGTGGGGCATATAGTAGGCAGGAAAGACCTCCAGAGCCCTTTTATAACACTTTACCGCTTCTTCATAATTACCTGTATCCCTGTAATAATTGCCAATATTATTGAGTGTAAATGCATCATCTGGTTTTACCTTTAACACCTTTTGCCATAGTTCAACTGCCTCTTTTCTATTTCCATTGGTGTAAAGGACTATTGCTATATTTCCTATTGAAGCAACATCTTCTGGAACAAGGGATGCAGCCCTTCTCCACTCTTCTACTGCCTTATCTGTCTTTCCTAACTGAAAGTATTCATTTCCCAGATTAAAGTGTATATTTGCCTCCTCTTTCTGAGATAGAACCTCCTTTTTCCCTTGCTGACAGGATGAAGATATTAAAAGGATGGATATAATTATAGGGATAAAAAGATATTTATTTTTCATAATCTTTGTATATGAACAAAGACTCAATTAAAGATGCAGATTAATAGGGAAGGATTATAATTTACTCTCTATAAAAAAAAAGCAGCCTGATATAATTCAGGCTGCTTTTTAAAGAGAACAATGCCATTAGAATGTAGCGCCACCATTAATTGCAACTGTGAATCCTGCCGGTTGGCTTCCACCATAAACAGCTACCCATCCTCTAAACTCGCTGGGATTTGCAGTTCCTGTATCTATAATACCATAACCAAACTTTGCATTTGTTGCATGGAATCCAGGTGCAATACCGGTTGACCAAATGACTGTAGCAAAGCTGCTTCCAATCTGTGCTGTATCTACAATCATATTAGTACCCTTTGTAGCCTGATATGTAGCTGTAGCAAATGTCAGACCTGCTGTTCCTACTGACCCACCAGCACCCGCTCCAGTGGAAGATATGGTATAACCACTTGCTGTATCAGTTGAATAGAGTGTTATTGTAACTGTTGCACCTGTAGAAGTAAAGGTACCCATTGCACCTGTTCCATCGTTAGAAGTTACACTTATTAATGTAGTGACACTTCCACCATTCTGCCAGAATGGGATAATTTGTCTTGTTGCAAACGCTACAGGTGTATTTATTGTAAGGACTAATGTAATTGCTGCTAATACTACTAAAATCTTTTTCATAACTTTCCTCCTTTGTAAAATTACCTTTGGTGTAAAAAAACGAAATATATTACACCCTATCTTTCAATCTATCCTTCCCTCTGTTTACACCTCCTTTCTATTTTA
>JACQQJ010000145.1 GCA_016207035.1 Nitrospinota bacterium
AGCGTCGCTAATTAAAGGCCTCACCATATCCACTTTTTCTGAAACAACCGTTAATTGTGTCATTTATTTATTATGCCTCCTCTTTGTCACCTTTGTTTCTTACTACCATATTTAATTTACCACTCACTCCCCCTCCCCCAACCCCCGCCAGTAGAGGATGCGGGGGAATTATTTTCTGCACTGTTATATCTCGCCCGAAAAAGATAACTTATTCTACTACTTCCTGGTTCAAAATAACCCTTTGCCTACGTTCATCAAAAGACACAAGGAATTGCTGAAAGAAATTCTTTCTTCCTAAAATGTTCGTGCTAACCGTAAATTCTTCAGAAAAAACGACAGACGCTCTAAACGAAATATCTCCAATTATTATTCTAACTTCGTGAACGTAACCAATGATTCTACCACCAATTCCTTGAAGTGAAATTCTATCATAAGACGTACATGCCTTCGTCCTTTTTAGGCACCATCGTCACTAAAGGAAGTTCTTTAATCCCTTTTCTTTTTGCGATAGACATAACTTCTTTTACCGAATCACCAGTTCCTATCAACTTATTCCCCAACACTGCTATCCACTTCCCGGCATACTGCTCTAATTTCTTTTGATGTTTAGAAATCCATAAAACCTCATCCTCTTTTAATACCATCTCTTTCCTCTTAATCCGAATTTTATATCTCTTGGCCATTCTTACCTTTTCTCAAACACTTTCCCTTATTTCACTCCCCTTCCCCTAACTCCCATCAGTAGAGGATACGGGTAATATATTCTTACTCTGCTACCTCTCGCCAGTAGAGAAACTTAACAGGTTGGAAATAGGTAATCGTAACGTCATCTAACAGAGGGGTGTCTATAAGGGGTGTGCCAGTCCCTGCAAGCCTTGCTCTATATTGAAGTTGTGTAGATGAAGATACGCTGCTAAGCGCATTAATTCTATTATTGCTGGCTGGATTGGTAAAATCAGGTGATCCAGATAATGCTGGAAATGTTCTCGGTGAACTGCCACCAATGGTTTGTATATCAAATGCAAGAGCACCATATGACTGGGAACTAACTCCACTTGTTGGCGTATATTGTGTCCATGTAATGGTCCCCCATGTAACAGGTGTTGCAAAGGCAGTATCTGGAAAGGTTATAGAAGTAAAAGTCGCGGGACTTCCAGTAAAGTCATCCCCATCATCATAATATCTATCTGGTAGAGTTGCAGAGAAGTCCGCTGTATAACGCAGATTGTTTGAAATCCTTACTTCATCAATTGTGGCATTAGCCCAGTTTGCAGTATTAGGGGCATTTGCATCAGAACCAATGTACATATTCGTGGGCAATGGGTTAACATTATAAATTGCCGTTCCTGTACCTGTTACTGGAACACCATTTACAAATAAGTTTATGGCACTTACTCCACTTCCATCGTCAAGGGGACTATTATCCCAGTCCCATGTTACTGCAATGTGGTTCCATTCATTAGCATTCCATCCTGTAATATTATAAGTAGCCTCTAGTAATATATTAGTATCATCTTTAACTTGAAATCTAAGAGTTCCGTTATTATCAAATAATCTTATATACTCTGTTGGAGGTGGACCTCCATTTTGAAATGAGAAAAAATAATGGTCAAATCCATCACCTGAATCGTAATTTGGTTTTACCCACATCTCTAATGCTCCCTCATCAGTCGTAGCGGCTGGGAAGTTATTAGGAATGGTCACAGAAGAAAGTGGATAATAGAGGTTTTCTCCGCTTGTTCCACTCCCAGCAATATATACGCCTTCTGGAGACATGTCTCCCCTATTCGGTGCTGAGACTACAGATGTTTCCTCTACTGCATTAGTAGTACCTCCTGCAGTATAGTCTGTTCCTGGGGTACCACCGTTACTTGTATTCGCATTCAGGTCATCATTAGTATTGTTCACATGGGCAGTTCCATCTGCAACCTGGTCAAACCCAACCCGAAAAGTTGTATTCGCGTCAGAAGATAGTTTCTGTATCGTCAACATCACCTGACCATCAAAAGTTGCCGCTGGAGTAGTCCCTGCAGAATTTGCTGGTGTATTCTCACCACCAAACTCTGGATAGGTTTGAACATTGCTCATCCGAGCCACATGGGTTGCCTCTATCTCTCCAGTATTCCTCTGTTCAAAATCTGCCTGGGTAGTCTGTCTCCATATATCAAAGACCTTAGCAATTGTTTTTATCTTCTTTTGCGACAGGGTATTGCCTACGTCATCATTTAAGAGACTAAATGATTCAATCTCATAATATCCACCCGAATTAAAAGAAAATTCTAATGTTTTATATGCTAAATCGCTTTTTGAAAGAAAAGCATATGCATCTGCTGCCTGGCTACTATTACGATTCCATCCTATCCATCTGGCATTAGGGTTAAAATTGGCTTTTATTACTCTTGCTTGAGCGGTAGTTATGTATGAATGCGTATGCCCAATTCCTACACTAGTCCCTGTGACATCAGTATGAGCAGTAGCGCCTGTTGTTGCACCAGAGCAGTGGTCAATCAAGTCATAGAATTCCTTCCATGTTTTTATTCCAGGACCACTACCTGTTGTTTTACCTATTCCATAATCCGGGTCAGCGATAATAGCAGCTGCAATTCGTTCTGCAGCGGTATCATTACCGATAGCAGCATTAGACATCTCTATCGGTCCGGCAACCTCTCCAGTAATTGTATTGGTTCCATCAGATAGACCGCTAAGGAGTGCGTACAGAACTTCTTTTCTTGCAGTATTTATATTAACTGGAGCACTGGGCATGGGAATGATTATTGAGTACTGCGAATTAGTTATAGCTGTAGGTGTAAATACGATGCCGTCACTCTTTGACCAGTTACCAACCGTTAGAACTGTAGGTGTATTTGACGATATGTTTCCCATAAAGTAGCCATCTGTTGCATTATATGCTACAACATTAAGAGTAGACCAATTGGCAGTCCAATTTTTATTGCCATCAGTTAAAGTTAGAGCTGTTACTGGTACAGTACTAATGCCACATTCCATAGATACCAAAGTATCTGTATAAGCGACTGTTGTAATGTAATCCTTTATCGCATTGTATCTTTCTTCGCCTTGTGCGATAGTGGAGCTGTTGATCCTTAATATGTATCGGACATCTTCTTTTGTCAAGTATCCATCTGAAGGTCTTTTGGTAATAATGCCATAGATAGCATTTGTCCCAATATCTACTGGCAGTGGAGAACCAATAGCAACACCTAGATTGTCTAATATCGTCCTAATATTAGAACTTCTGTCATTCACATATATTTGCCGGGCACAGTCAATCACTCTTGCCTGCCAGCGGTTCAACGAAACCTGTGGGATGGATGGTAATGTTATAATGAATTCATCGTTAATTTGCACTCCTTTGTCACCAAAGTCTGCAGATGTCCCACAGGTAAGAGTGTTACCATTATTTGCAGTGATACTAAAAGCCTTACCAGAAGCCTTGCCGCTGATAAATTTAATGGTAAGTGGCGTAGTG